>NZ_JAUBOJ010000479.1:0-4818 GCF_036700185.1 Microcoleus sp. BM001215392
CGTTGTTTTTTTCAATCAACGATCGCCGTTGCAAAGAGCCTAGTGCCTGTAGGAGTTCGCTGGCTGATATCGGGGAGACAAAATCCTCAAGCAATTCCTCTAACAACACTGGTTCGCGATTGATCGCTAACCAGTACATAATCTCTTGTTCTATCCTGCTCAGTCGCTGAAACTGGCGCTCTAACAAATCGCGGATATCATCAAAAATAAACGAACCTTGCTTTAAAAATTCTAAAAAGCGAGAAATACTGCTATCAAAAAAATCTGTTACCCCTGAAGCTACTATCTTTAAAGCTAAGGGATTGCCTCCATAGCGTGAAATCACGATCGTCCATTCATCTTCTGACCCAGTAAAATACCCCTTCGCAGAGAAAATTTCTCGTCCTTGGGCGGAGGGTAAACCTGTCAGTTGCAAGCAGCGAACTGGTAGTGTTGAGCCCTCTAAGGCGGCTAATCCTTGTGGTTTCTCGCGACTGGTTAATATCAAGCTGCTGTGGTGATTTGTTTCCCCAACACATTTGAGTAACTCACCGTAACCTTCATATCCTTCTCGATAACGTCCCGTGGGTGAAGCAAAGCTATGCCGCACTTCATCGCCTGCTTGCAAAATCGATTCAGCATTATCCAAAACTATCAGACAGCGCCTCGATCGTAAATAATTTATCAAGCGCAAAATTCTGCCGTCTAGGTTAATAGGCAGGTTTGTTTCTTGTTGGTTGGAGAGAAATTGAATCAGTTCTGCCAATATCTCTTCTACAGGAGGGGCATTGCGGAGACTGCGCCAAATCACAAATTCAAATCCTGATTGCAGTTGTTGGGCTAGCTTGGCAGCCAAAGCTGTTTTACCAATCCCTCCCATCCCCAGCAACACTACCAAACGGCAATTATCCTCTACAATCCATTGTTCTAGGGTGGTCAGTTCGTCACTGCGACCGTAAAAAACCGAGACATCGGGTGCCTCGCCCCAATCTAGGCGTCTGTTGGCAATTGCTCGAAAGGATTTCACGTCTACAGACTCGGATAAAACCCGACTTTCGCCCCTGTCAGAAATCTCTCGGCAATCTAGCCCCAATTTTGCACAAATTTCCACAAAAGTTGCATAATCAACCGTTTTCCCCGTGAGGAACCTGCTGAGAGTGGATAAAGCAAGTCCTAATTCTTCAGCAAACGCTCTTTGGCTGCCAAAACCATTGCGGTGGAGGGCTAATTTAGCTTGCTGAATGCAGTCACTGCGAATTTTGAGCGATCGTGACATACCCTATTTCCCCGAAATTCTGCCTATTTAGTAGGTTACTCAAAAGTCGGTAACAAGTCAGTATATTCTCGGTCTCGATCTCGGTCAATCGCAAGTTTTGATGAATTTGTAAAGGTCAGATGTTGGATACCGGCTGTCGCTCTGAGTAAAAACACTTAGCTAACCAGCTAGGAAACAGCGAGTCGCGATCGCTTGAACAACATCAGGAAAACAAGGAAGAAATAACTATGGCAATTTACAACGGCAACAACAACAACAACAACTATCCGGGAACAGAACAAGCCGATCGCATCCGAGGATTAGGCGGTGATGACAAGCTAGCTGGTAAGGGTGGCAATGACGAGATATTTGGAGGTTTCGGCGCAGACACGATTGATGGCGATCGGGGCGATGACAGACTTCTCGGCGATTCGGAGGGTAGTGTTTTTAACGATGATATCACTATATCCAATACCCCATCGGCATCTGAGTTCGACCAAACGGTGAATCCCTTGTTCTGGGCCTTCGACCAACCCTTCCGTCCGTTGTTTACTAATACTCCAAACGACGATCTAATTCGGGGCGGCTTTGGCAACGACACCATCCTTGGTGAATTGGGTTTTGATACGCTAATTGGCGACTCTGGCGACGATAACATCAACGGCGGATCTGGTAACGATAGTCTGGATGGGGGGAACGATAACGACGCCCTCTACGGTGGACTCGATAACGATACCGTCAAAGGCGGTTTCGGCAATGATTTCCTAAGTGGGGGAGAAGGTGCAGACAACCTCCAAGGTGGCTCAGATGACGATACCCTCAAAGGTGGAGGGAACAATGACACCATTGATGGAGGTAGCGGGGAAGACCTGCTTGACGGCGATTGGGGCAACGATTTATTGAAGGGCGGTCAGGATAACGACACACTCTTTGGCGATACTGGCAACGACACGCTGTACGGTAACGGTGAGAACGACCTGGTTGGCTCTTCTGAAAGTAATGAACTTGACGGCTCCACTGGCAAGGATTCACTGATCGGCAGTAGTGGTGAAGATCTACTCGTGGGCGGCAAGGATGAGGATACCCTCATCGGTGGTGCAAACAACGATTTGCTCGTAGGAGGTATTAATGAAGGTGCTGGCATTGATGATAAAAGCGATATTTTCAAGTTTACCGGAGACGAGTTCAACGGCAGTTTCGGGAACGATACTATCCGAGGCTTCGAGCCTGGAAGGGACAAAATTGAGTTTGGTTTCGATATTTTACTAAATAGGACGAAAAATCCAGATCAGGACTTAACCCTGAAGAATTTCGAGCTCCTCGATTTTGAGGGCGGGAATATTAAAGCGGCAAATGGGCTGCTTAACTCACTAGATGGTCCATTTGTGACGGAATTTAATGGCGATATAATTCTCAACCTACCAAAATCTGGCAAACTCTTCTCTGTAAACAATGAGTTGCTAGGTACGATCGAATATCGGAAAAACAATCAGACTATTAATTTCGACGGCGGTACTATTTTGATTGAGTCCACCTTCGAGCCACTCACGCTGATTGAGAGCGACTTCATCTTCTCCTAGATTTTGTAGGTTGAGGCTACTGCTGCACGGCTAGACTTTGGATCTGTGCAAACTGAATGATGTCTGGCAACAGTAGCAGTTATGAGCGATCGCTCTCTTTCCTCTTTCACAAAAGCTCAGCAGACTATCTCAAAGCCGATCGCTCGAAAGTCGGTAACAAATCAGTACATTCTCGGTCTCGATCTCGGTCAACGGCAAGTTTTGATGAATTTAGTAGAGATGAGAAGTCAGATGCGGGTGCTCTATCTTCAAAGCAATTGTTCATTAGCCTTTTTAGGTAAGGATGTCCAAAATGCCCCAAATCTACACAATCCACATTCACGCCATCCCTCTGTCGGACGACGATGGTGGCCGTGGGAACACAATCACCCCAGAACGGTTCGCGGAAGAAGTAAAGAAGGCTAGCGACCACTTCAAGCCGACGGATCTGCGCTTCGCCTTTGACCCTGCCAAAGATTGGAAGCCTCGCCGCGACACGACGCTCAACAGCCTGCACAACGGCGCTTCTAAGTTTTGGGAATCGGCTAACAACGTCGCAGCCGAGCATCGTGGCAAGCTTGTCGTGTTCCTGCGCTGGGGCGCAAAGAAAGACGAGCCAGCGAGCAACTGGTTCGCGTATCCACCCAACACTGGCCAAGCAATCCCGGCTCGGGCCAAACTGCCACACGACAACATTGATTTCGTTGCCATTACGAACCAGGCGAACCGTTTCGGCTCTAATGCCGGCGTGGTTCTGGCGCACGAGATCGGGCATTATCTCGGTTTGTTTCACACCCACCCCGGTTGGGGCACGACCCCGATTGAAGACGTTATTAAGATCGTAAAGGAGGAAGGCGCGATCGGTCTCAACGGCGATCTGCTGTCCGATACACCCCCCGACCCCTGCACAGCTTACTACCAAGAGAAGGTTGACAAAGATCTTTGCGGCGGGCCATCGAGCTTCTTCATCGAAGGTGTGAGCTTCCAACCCGATCGGCACAACCTGATGAGCTATTTCAAATGCCAACCGCCCGTCACGATCAGCAAGCAGCAAATCGCTGTGGTGCGCAAGACGCTGGAGCACAAGACCCGGAGCCACCTGATCGAAGCAAGCAAAGGAACGCGCTACGCCGGGGTGTTCCGCGCTGGCAGCGACGCCCACGCGCTCTGGGTGGGCGACAACTGGGATGGGTTCAAGGCCAAGTGCGAGGAGTTCTCCGGCAAAGGACTGCGCCTCATCGATCTTGAGACCTACGTTGCCGACAACACGCGCCGCTACGTTGGAGTGTTCCGCGCTGGCAGCGATGCCCAGGCGCTCTGGGTGGGCGATGATTGGGATGGGTTCAAGGCCAAGTACGAGGAACTTTCCGGCAAAGGCTTGCGCCTCATCGATCTTGAGACCTACGTTGACGGCAACAAGCGTCGTTACGCCGGAGTTTTCCGTGCCGGCAACGACGCCCAGGCGCTCTGGGTGGGCGACGACTGGGATGGGTTTGAGGCCAAGTGGAAAGAGCTATCAGGAAAGGGCTTGCGCCTCATCGATCTTGAGACCTACGTTGACGGCAACACACGCCGCTACGCCGGGGTGTTCCGTGCCGGCAGTGATGCCCAGGCGCTCTGGGTGGGCGACGACTGGGATGGGTTTGAAGCCAAGTGGAAGGAACTCGACGCCAAAGGACTGCGCCTCATCGATATTGAGACCTACGTTGACGGCAACACACGCCGCTACGCCGGAGTTTTCCGTGCTGGCAGCGATGCCCAGGCGCTCTGGGTGGGCGACGATTGGGATGGGTTTGAGGCGAAGTGGAAGGAGCTCTCTGCCAAAGGTTTTCGCTTGACCGATCTCAAGGTGTATGGCCCTAAGGTGTCCTGACTTGTGGTGAGCGGTGCGGCAGCGCTAAGGAATGAAAATTAAATAACTTACATTTTTTATTGTGATTGTGGGATGGCCCCATGAGCCCGTCTATCCGGGACGGGCGGGACGCCCATCCCACAAATATGTGTAAATTATTTAATTCGCGATCC
>NZ_JAUBOJ010000480.1:0-4810 GCF_036700185.1 Microcoleus sp. BM001215392
CTAAATTAATCTCGTTTTTCCATTGTACATTTTTGCCAATTACCAGAGTCCCAATCTTTCGTTCTCTTAAAAGATTGATGATGGAACGACTGGACGAGTGCAAGTAATTATCGATTTTCTGGTTTCGACAACGAGTTAGGCGTTGAATCCGTGATGAGGTTTTACGCAAACCTTTTAGCTGAGATTGTAACTGTGCTTTACGTTTGTTGTAGAACTGATTAATTGATTTCAATGGTCGCCCGTTAATCAGCAGAGGGGTAAAACCAGGCTGATTTGAAGTTAACGCCACTAAATTATTCAGTCCTAAATCAATACTAGCTACTAATTCTTTCGGGTTTTCATCCAGGGTGGACTCCGGTTCATTATAGATTACCTCGATTACATAAGAATCGCATTTAGGAACCAGTCTAACTTGGCAAATCCGATCGGGTTTTACCTTGGTTTTTATTGAAATTTCCGTACCCGAAAGCTTGATGATTCCTTTTTTCAATTGCTTGCTACTAACAGCCTGAATCGTATATACGAGGATATTCCGACCCTTGACTTTATCTTTGTACTTCGGTAGTTTCGGGCTACCACTGAATTTACTTGGCTCATTTTTGCAAGTTTTGACTGCTTCAAAAAAAGATTTCCAATTCTTGTCCAATATCATCAATATTTGTTGACTTACCTTGGCTGGTAAGTCCTTGTATGCTTGATGATACTTCATCAAACGGTTCATTTCGTTGTAATTAATGTAACCCCATCCATAGATAAAACTCTGACGAATTACGTAATTAGCGGCGTTGTACAAATTTTTCGATTTAAAGGCTAGTCCGTCAATTTCAACAAAACGATTCTCGGTGGATTTAATGATGTGTCTCTCTGCTAGTTGCATTCAGACTCTCCATTTTTTAACTCTCGCCATAATTCTCTCAGTTGGCTCTCTTGACTATATGATACTACCATTGTCTATTGATGCTTACAATCTTAATGAAGTTTTATAATACTTCCTTGAAACCACAGAGTTCAGCCTCGAAACAGCCCAGACAGGTGCTGGCAAATATTTTTGCTTTTGCGCCTAACCGGGATACGCTGGGTGCGACAGCCTATCTCATTGTAGAAAACGAATGCAACATCCTGGTGGATTGTCCCGCTTGGAATGATAGCTATCGAAAGTTTTTGGATTCGCACGGTGGCGTGCGCTTGCTGTTTCTCACCCACCGCGGCGCCATCGCCAAGGCGCGGGAAATTCAGGAATCCACGGGCTGCGATATCCTGATTCAAGAACAGGAAGCTTATTTGCTCCCTCAATTGCAGGTGACAGTTTTTGAGCGAGAATTGACTGTGAGCGATCGCATCAAGGTATTTTGGACTCCCGGCCACTCCCCCGGTTCGTCTTGCCTTTATGATAGTGCTAGCGGCGGAGTCCTGTTTAGTGGCAGACACTTGCTTCCCAACCGCGCAGGCGCCCCTGTACCGCAGAGAACGGCAAAAACTTTTCACTGGCCGCGCCAAATTAACAGCGTTGAGTCAATTATCGATCGATTTTCGCCCTCGACTTTGCAATATATCTGTCCCGCTGCGAATACTGGTTATTTGCGGGGAAAAGGATCGATCGATCGAGCTTTTGAACAATTAACCAATCTGGATTTAGGCCTTTGTTTGCAGAATCAAGCAGACGGGCGCGGTTGAAACCATGTCTGTACAAACACTAACGTGCTGGTATGGCCGATTGAATACCAGAAGACGAGCGGTGACAATTAAGTTATTTTTTCACACCGCAGGCGATCGGATATCGTTTGTCTGAACCTGGTTTCAACCCTACATCCTATCTAATACCGCCGATTATTATGGAAAAAACCGAAAAACAAAAAATGCTTGCCGGCGAATTATATTTAGCAGCAGACGAGCAACTGACAGCAGAACGCCAGCGAGCTCGCCGCCTTGCAAGAATTTATAATTCTACCCGCGAAGACGAACCCGACAAACGGTTAGAAATCCTGGCAGAATTGTTCGGAGCCGTCGGGCCCAAAGTTGAAATCGAGCCGCCTTTTTACTGCGACTACGGCAGCAATATTTATGCTAAAAACGGATTGTACATGAATTTTGGCTGTATAATTCTCGACTGCAATCGAGTTAACATCGGGGAGAATTTGCTGTGCGGGCCCAACGTACAAATTTACACTGCTTCTCACCCCACAGACCCGGAAATTAGACTTTCTGGCCGAGAACTCGCCGCGGAGATTAATATTGGCAATAATGTTTGGATTGGTGGCGGTAGTATTATTTGCCCGGGAGTTACTATTGGCAACAATAGCACGATCGGCGCCGGCAGCGTTGTTGTCAAAGATATTCCCGCAAACGTCGTGGCGGTGGGGAATCCTTGCCGGATCGTCCGGCAGTTGCCTTAATGTGGTACGATCGACCAACTAGCGCCATGCCCCGCAGCAAGCTCAAACAAAAAATTTTAGATCAGGCATCTAAAGTCCCTGAATTTTTGCCACTAAGTTCTCAATTCCTACTCACAAGATTTTTATGACAACTGCAACAGTTTATCCCACCGCACCCGAACTCGGCACCGATGACTACATAGCAGTAGGTTTAGCCACCTGCTTCGTCAAAGAAGAAGGCGAAGTGCATCAAGTAAAAGTAATCGAACCTATCCCATCAGCAGCTTTAGAAGCAATTGTCAAGGGAATTCCGACATCCTATGAAATGGCTTGGGGAACAACTTTAGGATCGGTGCTCGACGGCGAATCACCCAAGAGGATGCCAGAATTTCCCGCAGAAGCTCAGTTTAGCGAAGAATTCGGCTTTCGGGCGATCGCCGCAGCCCGCACTTACAAAATCCGCCCGGAAGCTCAAGTTCACATTCCTCAAGGAACAATGCGCAACAACTTTAGTTATTCGTTAGAGCGCAAAAGAGTGCTCAACATCGAGCGCGTGATTCGCACAGAAGACAATGTGAAACAGCACGAACACACTCACAAAGTTCTTTAACAGTTGATAGTAGTTGACAGTTGACAGTTGACAGTTGATAGTTGATAGTTGACAGGTTTGATCGTTCGGAATGCGAGTCCGCATCCATCCGAGGAATGCGAGTCCGAACGATCAAACATCGTCGAAAAGATCCGATGCTAAGGAGCAAACCTCACTAAATAGCAGATTGATAAACTTTTTCGATTAATTGAGACAAGCGTTTCATCGCAGTTTCAATCTCATCATTTGTCGCCGTCAAACTAATGCGCAAACACTCATGTTTGTGCTGCCAATCTTCCCGCAAACCCGGGAAAAAAGAACTTCCCGGTACAACAATTACACCAACTTTCTTCAATTCTTGATACATTTCCCAATCAGTCATTGGCAAATCTTTCAGCCACAACCACGCAAAGATTGCTCCTTCGCCTCGATGCAAGAACCAGGGTAAATCCTTGGGCATTGCGTGTTCTAGCGTGCTTTCAACTACTGCAAATTTGCTTTGATAGTACGGGCGAATTACGTTGAGGGAAATGTCGGCTAGGGCGCCGCTCGCAATGGCCCTAGCTGCGATCGCCTGTCCGTATCTCGGCGAGTGAATGCACATATTGGTCTGAAAAGATTCTAAGGTTTTAATGATTCCTTCATCGCCGATCGCAATTCCGATTCTTTCACCCGGTAATCCAGCCTTCGACAAACTCATGCAGTGGACGATATTGCCGCCGAAAATCGGTTTCATTTCGGTAAAGTTCAACGCCGGGAAGGGAGGCCCGTAGGCGGAATCGACCAATACCGGCACGTCAAAAGCGGCTGCTAAATCTGCTATTTTCTGCACTTCGTCGTCGGTGAGGACGTTTCCCGTGGGATTGCAGGGACGGGAAAAGATGACGCAACCGCTGGTTTCATCGATCGAAAGTTGGCTGAAATCCGGGCGGTATTTGAATCTGTGGGCGGCTGTATCAATATCTAGGGTGGGTTTGCAGGCGATGACTGCTTCGGGAATTAGGCTGACGCCGCCGTAACCGGTGTAGTCTGGGCTTAACGGCAGGACGATCGACTTTAGGTTGCGGATTTGAGATTTGGGATCGTCCGTGTCGGCGACTGGTGCGGTGTAGCCTCCGAAAGCATTGGCTGCGTAGAAGTAGATTGATTGACTTCCCGGAGTAATTAGGATGTTGCGATCGGTCAAATTCAGATGGTAACGCTGGTTAAAATCGGCCAATACTGCATCGATAAACGGCTGATAACCTTGGCTGGAACCGTAGCGACAAACGACTTCGCCGTATTCCGGGCCCGCCAAAAGTTCCGCAGTGCAATCGCGCCACAACTGCTCGACTTGCGGCAAAATCACCGGATTTCCGGCGCTTAAGTTGATAAATTCCTGCCCGTTGCCGGCTCTGAGTGTTTCAATAATATCTTTCATAATTGCCCGAACTCCTGTGAGTTGGGACATTTGAGTGCCAAATTGTGTGAGGGCAGGGTTCATGATGCGGCGAAGATGATAGAGGTTGACGGTCTATTAATGATAGCTTTTGTGCGATCGGGTCAAGACTTGCGTATCGATCGCGTATTATGCGATTGCGAGGAAGGAAGCATCAGCCCTAGCCCTTTCAGGGCGGCTTCGCCAACGGGCAGGCACGCGCCTTCGCAGCATCTGTTTTTGATCCGTTGTGCGTAGGATTGAGGGCGTGGTTTTGTTCGATCGGGCGATCGAACGAGATTTTTGGGGTGCAGCGGATGAGTGCAAGCAAATATATCCGTAGGGGCGAAGCATGACCGCAATCCATATGGGATTATAACTAATAACTTATATGCGGTCATGCTTCGCCCTCTTCAACAACCAGATGCACCC
>NZ_JAUBOJ010000481.1:0-2948 GCF_036700185.1 Microcoleus sp. BM001215392
GCCTGGGCTTCCTTGAGCAAATCATCTAGGACGATCGCATTTCCGGGAGCGTAGCGCGGGCTAAAATGCGTCATGATTAACTGTTTCGCCCCAGCGAGCAAAGCAACTTGAGCTGCCATCGTCGAAGTTGAATGCAGGCGATCGAAGGCCATTTGAGCATCTTGATGAGCAAAAGTTGCTTCATGCACCAACAAATCGGCATCCTTCGCTAAGTCCACCGCGCTGTCACAAAAAACCGTATCGGTACAGTAAACAAACTTCCGCCCCACTTGATCCGGGCCGCAAAAATCACTACCTTTAAACTGTCGCCCGTCCGATAACTTGACTGTCTTTCCTTGTTTTAATTCACCGTAAACTGGCCCGGAAGGAATACCCACAGCCTTCGCTTTTTCTACATCAAAATGTCCCGGACGGTCTTTCTCAGTTACTCGATAACCAAAAGCAGTTACTCGGTGTTTCAAAGGAGCGCAACTAACAATATATTCGTCATCTTCATAAACAACTCCCTCGTGACTTTTGTGTACCTTCACCGGGTAAGAAAAATGAGTTTGAGAATAGCGAACACCTGCTTGCAAATATTCTTCCAGTCCCGGAGGCCCGTAAAGATCGATACGCTTGACATTCCCCGCCAAACCGCAGCTAGCCAGCAATCCCATTAAGCCGAAAATGTGGTCGCCGTGCAGGTGAGTGATGAAAATACGGCTCAGTTGGCTGACTTTTAAGTCGCTGCGGAGGAATTGGTGCTGGGTGCCTTCGCCGCAGTCAAACAGCCAGAGTTCGGCTCGCTGGGGCAAGCGGAGGGCGATGCTGGATACGTTGCGCGATCGCGTGGGGACGCCGGAGCTAGTTCCGAGAAATGTAATCTGCAAGAGTCAAATCACCTCAATTAAATCTTAAAAAATATGTTACAAATATCCAGGTGCGGCCAATCGGACAGAAAGGAAATATTCGCAGGCAGGAACCGGGATAAATCGCTGTTGCTGCCAGCATCTAGTCGCTCCAATCATTTTTGACGCACCAAGTGCCAAACCCAATTCTGGGTGCATCTGGTTTTTGAAGAGGGCGAAGCATGACCGTATATGAGTTATTAGTGATAATCCCATATTGACGGAGGTCATGCTATAGCCCCTACAGATATATTTGCAAAAACCAGATGCACCCCCAATTCTAACGTTTTCTTTCTGCCGTTCTCTTTCCTTTTTCCCGAACCTTCCCCAACTCTTAAAAATTCTCAAACTCATACAGCACAGGAGGAAAATTTTCAAATGCAGTCAGGAGTGTTCTTTACTTCCGTTCTTTCGACATTAAAAAAACGCTACTTTTGGATGGGGCTGTTGTTTTGGCTGGTAATGGTAGCCCCAGCGCAGGCCGCGCTGATTTTGCGAGTTGCGGTACAAGACGGAACGAGTCAGATCAAAGTCGGCAGTTCTACTAAGGCTGCAATCCGCGACGGTAGCGGGCGCAATTTGGGGGAACTGCCCGCCAACAGTTCTCAGTCAGCTCAATTTCGATCGGGAACTGTGGCAATTGGCCGCTGGGCTGCCAATCAAATTTGGATCGAGCCAACCGGAAACGGTTATGTTTGGATTGGCGATCGGTGGTATCGGGGACGCACGCTTCTAATTCCGGAAAAAGGAGCCTTGACCGCCGTCAACTACGTCGATATCGAACAGTATCTCTACAGCGTTCTCGGCGCCGAAATGAGTGGCAATTGGCCTATTGAGGCTTTGAAAGCCCAAGCAGTCGCCGCCCGTTCCTACGCTCTCCACAAGCGCCTCAAAAGCGAAACCGACCTTTACGATGTGGACGACACTCAGTCTTCGCAGGTGTACAAAGGACTGCAAACAGAATCTTCGGGCACTTATGCCGCAGTGGATGCCACCGCCGGTCAAGTTCTGACTTACAACGGTCAGATTATTTTAGCTGTTTTCCACTCTGCCTCTGGCGGACATACTGAAAATGTCGAGGATGTTTGGACGGAACCCCTGCCTTACCTGCGGGCGGTTCCTGACTTCGACCAAGGGGCACCGGTTTACCAGTGGAAAGAAAATTTTTCCCGGGATCAGATGAGCAACAAGATTTCTGGCGTGGGTAACATCATCTCGATGAAGCCAGAACGTACTACCGCTCACGGCAGCGTTTTGTCGATGAAAGTAGTCGGAGATGGCGGTTCTCGGGTGATGACGGGCGCAGATTTGCGTCGGGTTCTCAGTTTGAGGAGTACCCGGTTTACTGTGATTCCTCAGTACGCAGGCGGGTTGGTGAGGAACAGCAACCAAGCTCCTATGGGTTTTTTAGTTGATGGTAAAGGTTTTGGTCATGCTGTGGGGATGAGTCAGTGGGGAGCCTACAATTTGGCCAGGCAGGGATACGGTTACCAGCAGATTTTGTTGCACTATTACCGGGGTGCTGCTTTGGCTAGAATTGCTGTGCAGTAATTGCTAAACATTTGTTATTGGTTATTTGTTAGTGGTTATTGGTTATTGGTTATTTGTCATTAGTAGCAACTCACAATTCACCAACAATACCTAACAACCACGAACCAACAAATAACCAATAACAAATAACTAATAACTACTAACTACATTAAGGATTTATATGAAGAAGTGGGATTATTTATTTGTGGATGCGAATATGTATCCTTTTGGGAATAAGCTAATTAGTTTATATGTAAATGGTGAGGAACTGCGAGATTGGAAACAAGGCTCTCTACATCTATTTGTTAATCAGTTGGGGGAGGATGGGTGGGAACTTGTGGCTCTCCGCCACGACTCTAAATACGACCAAAATTGTTTGATTTTTAAACGCCCTAAGGTTGTTAAAAAAATGAGAATAACACCGGATACTGGTATTCAAAAGAAATAATTTATAGTGGCGACTTCTCATCTTTGGTGGTTCTAATATCCGGCGGTTAGAAACCGCGGCTACAAAAACAAAGTCCACCTCCG
>NZ_JAUBOJ010000481.1:3048-4806 GCF_036700185.1 Microcoleus sp. BM001215392
AAACAAAGTCCACCTCCGTGGACTTAGAAAAAAATTGACTCTTGACTTGTACTCCTAAGTCAGATTTGATAATTAATCCGTGTATCTGTGTCAAAATCTGTGTGCTGCATTCCTGATTCTTCGGGTTATAAATTAATTATCCGATCGCCCAATTCGACGCTGCCATTCAGCATCTATTTTTGCTGATTGTTCTAGTTCTTGTTGAGTTAATTCGCTTTCTGTGGTATAAGCTAGGTCTTCTCCACTCAGAACGTTTTCGCCTGCAAATTCCTGGGCGTAGGCTAATTTTTGCTGCAAGTTGGTATCGGGTTGGTTTAATAACAGGGCTCGCTGCTGCCGATCGCGATTTCGAGCTTCTATCTGGCTATTTTTCCACTGAATCCAGAAGTACCTGATTAAGGGAATTGTCAGAAATCCGACGCCGTAAATCAGCAGCAGTGGATAAATACTGCTGACGAAGCCGAGAAATCCACCTGCGATCGCACTTTTCGTTAATAAATTCCCCAAAACCAGCGCACCGACAAGATTGACGGCTCCTAAACCTGCTGCGAGCATGATTTGGCCGGAGTCGGCGCGGCTGAAACGCCACAGCATTTCTCGCAAATAAGTTCCTGTTGGTTGAGGATTTTGCAGGAGGGCTGTGGTTTGCAATTGCGGAAAATGGTAAATGATTTGCCCTTCGGGACTAACTTCGGGGCGGCCGTCAAAACGGGCGAGAGCTGGTAACATATATTCTTCGTATTCTCGGGCGTATCCCTGTCCGAGATTGTCGAGATAGGGCGCAATTTGTTCGGCTGCGACGGCGCCTCGGTTGTTGCGAATTGCGGTGGCTATATCGCTCCACTTGCGCTCTTCTAGATTGTTATTGGGATTCCCGTCTCCAAATATAAATGAGAAAACTGCTTCCAGAAAACTCATCTGGGGTTTTGGACTGCTGGCGCGCGATCGCTGCTGGTATGGTTCATCATGGTTCCAGTAAAAGATCCAGATTAAGTCGTTCCAGAAGTAGGGAAAAAAGAAAAAGCCGCCGCCGCCACCTCCACTTTCGCCTCCGCTTCCGCCTCCTCCACCGTTATTGTCGCTGTTCATGCTGGAGAGTAAAAGCGTAATAGCAACAATAATTAAAAGGATGGAAGCTACCAGCAGTAGGCCAAAAGATATTCTAATCAAGTAAAATAGAACTCGCCAGATTTTTTGCCACCATTCCTGCAACTGCAAGCGCCAGAATTTGTTTCGCAAAATATCTCGAAAGTTGTTGGGAAATAGGTAGGCAATGTCGCCGGATTCTGCTACTTGCAGGTTGCCGCCTGCTTCCGAGGCCAGCGTTAACAGTTCTCGCTGGGCAAAATTGACATCTAATCCAGCTTTTGCCGCCACGTCTCCAACCGTAACGCGGTAGCCAAGTTGTTCGACGGCTTGCATAATGCTGGGATTCGGAGCCATAGGTTTCTCTCTGTGAAAATTACCCGTTGTTTTTATTATATATTGCGGGAATTCGAGCTGGTGAAAGCCGATCGCCCGGACGATCTTTTTGGCAGCAGCCCTTGACTTAAGAGCCAAATATTGCTATGTTCTGGCGCGATCGTCCGTTTAGTCCGGCAAATAGGTTAAAGAAATGTGGTTTTTTTGGGAAGTCTGGCAATAGGTATTTTAAAATAGATAGGACTTGCGCTAGTGGTAGCATCTCTACTTTTGCAAAAAAGCAATTTCTTTACAGTGCGAGCGTCCCCGCTCGCGAGTGTTGGATAGATCGCGAGC
>NZ_JAUBOJ010000482.1:0-4797 GCF_036700185.1 Microcoleus sp. BM001215392
CTTTGAACACTCCAGTCCCCCCCTTATTAAGGGGGGCTAGGGGGGATCTGGGCCTAATAGTTAAACAGTAGATTATCGGCCGCATCAATCAACTAAGGCAAATCGGTTTCACCCATCAAATAAAGGTCGCACTCCCGGGCCACGCCGCGCCCTTCATTAATCGCCCAAACCACCAAACTCTGACCCCGGCGACAGTCTCCCGCCGCGAAAACTCCGGGAATGCTAGTTGTATATTTTTCGTGTTCGGCTTTGACGTTGCTGCGCGCGTCGCGTTCCAATCCCATCGCATCCAGCAGCGGCTGTTCCGGGCCCAGGAAGCCCATCGCTAGCAAGACAAGCTGCGCCGGCAAGACTTTTTCGGTTCCGGGAATTTGCTTGGGAATGAACTGCCCTTTCTCGTTTTTCGCCCACTCCACCTCAACAGTGTGTACGGCTTTGACATTGCCGTTTTCGTCGCCCTCGAACTTCGTCGCCGTGGTGAGATAGCCGCGCGGGTCATCGCCGAATTTGGCTGCGGCTTCTTCTTGGCCGTAATCCAAGCGGTAGACTTTCGGCCATTCCGGCCAGGGATTGTTGGCGGCCCGTTCCGAGGGCGGTTTGGGCAGGATTTCAAGCTGTACCAGGCTGTTGCAGCCGTGGCGGATGGAGGTGCCCACGCAGTCGGTTCCGGTGTCGCCACCGCCGATAATTACGACATCCTTGCCGGCGGCGGATATGAAGTTATCGTTGGTGCTCTTGTCGAGAACCGATTTGGTGTTGGCTGTCAAAAAGTCCATCGCGAAGTGGATGCCTTTTAATTCCCGCCCTTCAATTCCCAAGTCGCGGGGTTTGGTGGCGCCGGTACAGAGTAC
Organism: Microcoleus sp. BM001215392; assembly: GCF_036700185.1. Classification (NCBI taxonomy): domain Bacteria; kingdom Bacillati; phylum Cyanobacteriota; class Cyanophyceae; order Oscillatoriales; family Microcoleaceae; genus Microcoleus; species Microcoleus sp. BM001215392. The sequence continues at coordinate 852 of NZ_JAUBOJ010000482.1, forward strand.
AACTGAGTCGTATTCTTTTAGCAGTTGTTCGGCTGGTAAGTCTTTCCCAACTTCGGTGTTGCAGATGAAGGTTACGCCTTCGTCTTCGAGGACTTTCAGGCGGCGCATCACGACTTGTTCTTTGTCTAGCTTCATGTTGGGGATGCCGTACATTAACAGGCCTCCCGGTCGATCGGCTCTTTCGTATACAGTTACCAAATGACCGGCTTTGTTCAATTGCGCCGCAGCCGACAAACCGGCGGGCCCGGAACCGATAACAGCGATTTTTTTGCCGGTGCGTTTGGCGGGTGGTTCGGCGGTAATCCAGCCTTCATCCCAGCCTTTATCGATAATCGAGGCTTCGATGTTTTTAATCGTGACAGGCGGGTTGTTGATGCCGAGCACGCAAGCGCCTTCGCAGGGTGCGGGGCAGACTCTGCCGGTGAATTCGGGGAAGTTGTTGGTTTTGTGGAGTCTGTCTAGGGCTTCTTTCCACAGTCCCCGATATACTAAGTCGTTCCATTCGGGAATCAGGTTGTTAATCGGGCAGCCGCTTGCCATGCCACTGATGATGCTGCCGGTGTGGCAAAATGGAATGCCGCAGTCCATGCAGCGCGCGCCTTGGCTGCGGAGTTTGTCTTCCTCCATTGGTAGGTGAAACTCGTCCCAGTTGTGGACTCTCTCGACTGGTGAGAGCTCGGAGGGCAATTCGCGGAGGAATTCGATAAAGCCTGTTGGTTTTCCCATAGTGCTGTTTTTGTTAGAATTTACTATTCTGGTAGTTTGTCAAAGCTGAGGCCTGTAGGCTGATGAACTAACTATTGTCATATAAATTGCGGGCGATCGCACCTCAGATAGATTAATTCGTACCTTACATCTTCTATATCGCCCTGGCTACAAATAATCTGGCTGCTAAGCCTACCGACTGGAAGTCCGATGCTCCACATACCAAGTCCGCCGGACGGCGACTCAAAACCATCAAGAGGGATTTGAGATAATTTTTCCCGCTGGTGCTGACGATGCTCGCACGCCACCGATACTCCCACACCTGGAAACTTTCCAGCGCAGTCCCCATCGTGCTGCTCTCCCAATACTATACAAAAAGTTACAGGCGTTGCAAAATATTAATTTCAGGATATACTACTGTAAACCAGTCAATTATGCGGAGTTAACATCTTCAACTCCTAAAATAGGTACATAAAGTCATGAGCATTACAGTTCAGAACGTATCGAAACACTTTGGCTCCTTTCACGCCATTGACAACGTAAATTTGGAAATTAAACGCGGCTCTTTAGTGGCGCTGTTGGGGCCTTCCGGTTCCGGGAAATCGACTTTGCTGAGGATGATTGCGGGACTCGAACCGCCGGACAGCGGTCACATTTACCTGATCGGCGAGGATGCTACCCAGCAGTCTGTGCAGGAACGACATATCGGTTTTGTGTTTCAGCATTACGCTTTGTTCAAACACATGACTATTAAGAAAAATATTGCTTTTGCGATGGAAATTCGCAAAGCTCCTAAAGACTTTATTACCAAACGGGTTGATGAACTGTTGGATTTAGTGCAGTTGAAAGGTTTGGGCGACAGATACCCGTCGCAACTTTCCGGTGGCCAGCGGCAGCGGGTTGCATTGGCGAGAGCTTTAGCAGTGCAACCGAAAGTGCTGCTGCTAGATGAGCCTTTTGGAGCATTAGATGCTAAAGTTCGCAAAGAATTGCGATCGTGGCTGCACAACCTTCACAAAGAAGTTAATATCACTACAGTTTTTGTGACTCACGATCAAGAAGAAGCGATGGAAGTAGCCGACGAAATTGTGGTGATGAACCAAGGTAGAGTCGAACAAGTCGGTACTCCTGCGGAAATTTACGACAAACCGGCATCAGCTTTTGTGATGAGTTTTATTGGGCCCGTCAACGTGCTGCCAAATGCTGCGGGCTTGTTCGCCAGCAACGCTACAACTGCTTACAATAATGGCGCGGCTCATTCTGAATTAGTATTTTTGCGCCCCCACGACGTGGAAATTAAAACTAAGCCGGAGTCGGGTTTTGCATCAGCAAAAGTCAGCCGGATCATTCATTTAGGCAGGGAAATTCAAACCGAGTTAGTGTTAGAATCGGGTCAGACTGTGACAGCTTACGTCAGTCGCGATCGCTTTGATAATCTACAGTTAACGCGAGATCAGCAGGTTTATGTCAAGCCTAAACACGCGATGACTTTCCCTGCTTATTCCATTTAAATCAGCAATAGACTGTAGGATTTAAACTCGATCGCAAGTGGGGAATGTGGAACTATCTTCTAGAGTAGAATATGCTCTGTTAGCGCTGTTGGAGCTGGCGAGCTGCCACCCGCAGGACTCGCCCCTAACATTGAACGAAATTACGGCTTCTCAACAGATACCGGAACGGTATTTAGACCAAATTCTTGCCGTGCTCAGGCGTGCTGGTATCGTTCAGACTCTGCGGGGCGCTAAAGGCGGTTATTTGCTGGCGAAAGAGCCTTGGCAAATTACTTTGCTAGAGGTGTTCTGCGCTCTAGAAGGCTCCGGCAGCCGCCAGACCCCAAAAGTTGCGGAATCTGTAACAATAGAAAAAACTGCGGTGCTAGAAACCTGGCAGGAAGTCAGGCAGGCATCTTTGGCGGTTTTGGATAAATATACTTTGCAGGATTTGTGCCAACAGCGCGATGCTCGACAACAAGCAAATCCCATGTACTACATTTAAACGGAGATAAATTTAACCATGAAAATTGCGAAAGATGTTACGCAAATAATTGGCAAAACTCCTTTGGTTCATCTCAAGCAAATTCCTCAAGCTGAGGGAGTGGTTGCGACAATTGTGGCGAAGTTGGAAGGGATGAATCCGGCGGCTTCGGTGAAAGATCGGATTGCGGCGAGCATGATTCAGGCGGCAGAAGATGCGGGGTTAATTCAACCGGGGAAAACAATTTTAGTTGAACCGACTTCGGGAAATACCGGAATTGCTTTGGCTGCGATCGCCGCGGCGAAGGGCTACAGTCTAATTTTAGCTATGCCGGATACCATGAGCACCGAACGCCGATCGATGTTGAAGGCTTACGGAGCTCGCTTGGAATTGACGCCGGGCCATGAAGGGATGTTAAGCGCGATCGCCCGTGCGGAAGAAATTGTCGAAGAAACACCCGATGCTTTCATGTTGCAACAGTTTAGCAACCCCGCGAATCCCAGAATTCACCGGGAAACTACAGCCGAGGAAATTTGGGCGGATACTGACGGTAAAGTAGATTTTTTAGTGGCGGGAGTGGGCACCGGCGGTACAATTACGGGCGTTGCTGAGGTAATTAAACAGCGGAAACCGAGTTTTAGGGCTGTGGCGGTGGAACCAGCCGGCAGCCCCGTGCTTTCTGGAGGGCGATCGGGCGCTCACAAAATTCAAGGAATCGGTGCCGGATTCATCCCGGAAGTGCTGCGAGTTGAGTTAATTGATGAAGTGATTGCAGTTAGCGATGAAGATGCGATCGCCTACAGCCGCCGACTAGCCAGAGAAGAAGGATTGTTGTCAGGAATTTCGGCAGGTGCAGCATTGTGCGGTGCGATTCAAGTTGGCAAGCGTCCCGAAAATGCTGGTAAATTGATAGTTTTTGTGCAGCCTTCTTTTGGCGAACGCTATCTCAGTACAGTTTTGTTCAAAGACTTAGAATTGCCTGCGATCCGCGAACTCGAATCATTAGTCACAAATTATTAATCCGCAGTAGGGGCAGTCCTCTCGTACTTGCCCCTTACTTACGAATTACTCGTTGCCAGGCTGTGCCTGGTAACGCAGATCCGGAGGCTCTGCCTCTAGTTCCCAGGTGAAGGCAAAGCCTTGGAACCAGTTAATAAGATTGGTTCGATCGTTCGGAATGTAAGTCAAGTGTCTTGGATGCGGGCTAAAGTCCGGGTGCATCTGGTGCAAGGCAAATATATCCGTAGGGGCGAAGCATGACCGCATT
>NZ_JAUBOJ010000483.1:0-3330 GCF_036700185.1 Microcoleus sp. BM001215392
GTAGCTCAGCCAAGGCGGGTTAATCCGCTCAGAGTGAAAGGGAAAGGGGAGGGACCGGGTGCCTCCCACGTCATGTCATAGATGACTATACTTTTACAAGCTATCGCCTCGCGGATGCACTATGGTAGGAATCGAAAAATCATCAAATTCAATCCAAACGGTTGGGGACCTACAATTTCCTGGGGGCCCAATACCGCTGGACTCTCGATTTTATATCGATCGATCGCCCGCCGAAGCCCGAGCTTGCGCAGAAATTAGCAAGCCCGGGAGCTTGATTCGGATTAAAGCTCCCCGAAAAATGGGCAAAAGTTCCCTGATGCTGCGGATAATTAAGGCTGCGGTCGATCGCGGATACCGCACAGTCACTGTAGACTTTCAGCAAGCCGACGAAGCAGTTTTTGCTAATTTAGATAAATTTTTGCGCTGGCTGTGTGTCAATGTCGCTCGCCAACTCAAACTCGAACCAAATCTCGATGAATTTTGGGATGAAGATATGGGGAGCAAAGTAAGCTGTTCTCTTTACTTTGAAAATTATTTGCTCGAACAAATTGACAGTCCCCTTGTCTTGGTACTCAACGAAGTCAACCGAGTATTTGAACGCCCTAATATTGCTCAAGAATTCTTGCCGCTGCTGCGTTTTTGGTACGAACAAGCCAGACAGAGCGAAACCTGGCAAAAACTCCGCATCACCGTCATTCACTCAACCGAAATTTATATTGCTTTGAGTCTCAATCAATCTCCTTTTAATGTAGGGCTGCCGATTAAACTCTCAGAATTTACGGCCGAACAAGTCCAAGATTTGGCGCAGCGGCACGGACTGAACTGGAGTGACAGCTATCCAATCGAGCAATTAATGAAAATGGTAGGCGGTCATCCTTATTTAGTGCATTTAGCACTTTACCACCTGGCAATTTTGCAGCAAAACAGCCTGTCGGCTGGGGAGAATGTGGCAGGGGAGGACTTGGCACCAACAGCGTTAGAACAACTGTTAAAATCAGCTCCTACTCAAAGCGGAATTTATAGCGACTACCTGCGAAATCAGTCGATCGCCATTCAGCAAAATCCCGAACTCGCCTCCGCATTCCAAGAGGTTTTAGCTGCTAAAAATAGCATTCACCTCGAACCTTTTACTGCCTATCAGTTAGACAGTATGGGACTTGTGAAATTAAACGGAAATAACTGTAGTTTGTCTTGCGAATTGTACCGGATCTATTTTCAAGAACAAAATTTGTGCGAGGAAAGTTTCTCCCCGCTTGCCTGGGAGGAGTTGCAGCAAGAAAATGAACGGTTGCTAGCTTTGGTGAATGTAGATGAACTTACTCAAATCGGCAACAGACGGCATTTTGACAGTTGCTTGCGAGCCCAATGGAAACACATGACTCGCGACGGGTCGCCGATATCTTTAATTTTGTGCGACATCGATTATTTCAAAATATATAACGACACTTACGGACATCAAGCTGGAGATAGTTGTTTGCGATCGGTAGCTCGGACAATTCACCGCTCGCTCCAGCGTCCTGCTGATGTAGCCGCTCGCTACGGCGGCGAGGAATTTGCTGTGATTTTACCTCAAACTGATGCCGCGGGCGCTCTGCTGATTGCCGAACATATTAGAGCAAAAGTTAAAGCTTTGAATATTGTTTTTCAGCCGGAGACAGTTGACTGTCTGCCTAATAATGCGATCACGATTAGTTTGGGAATTGCCAGCGTTGTTCCCGGGCCAGAAAATGATGCAGCAACACTGGTACTGGCCGCTGATGAGGCTCTCTACGACTCGAAAAGACACGGGCGCGATCGGCTGACTATGAGCACGCTGTTAAATTTTCGATTTACCGCAGTTAATTAGGATTAAGCTCATGTCCGCCCAAACCCGATCGACAAAACAGGTTCGATCGTTGGGAATGCGAGTCCGCAGAATTGAGAGGAATCGCACTCCCAAGGCTCGAACCTATATATTGCGGTAGTTGGAGGAGATATCAGATTAATAGCGGGGGACAGCGCGATCGACAACCATCGAGTAAGCATCGATACCGCCAACGATATTTTTAACATTGGTAAATCCCCGCTCGCTCAACCACTGGCACATTTGAGCCGATCGCACTCCGTGGTGGCACAGCACAAGGGTTTCTGTATCGCGATCGAGTCGATCGTCAATTGCATCAGACCATTCGGCAAACTCGCTCAGCGGAAAAACTGCAAATCCTGGAAGAGCAGCGAGTTCAAGTTCGTAACGTTCCCGCACATCTACAAGCTGCACTCGATCCGCACTCGTTTCTGCTAAGTAGCGACCTAATTCTTCGACTGTAATTTGAGCAAACATTTTTGATATTTGATTGTAGGACTCACCTATTGACAATACAACAAAATAGTGTCTTGATAACTATGAGTCGTATCGCCACAAATATCCGACGCGAATTTAGAGAATTGTGCAAATAATTGTTAAAACAGAGATAGCACGTAGACTTGATATTTTTAGGTTAATTTTAAATTTTGGGCCAACTTGCTTTCATAGTAAAGCAATTTTTATTTGAGCAGTTAGGGCGCAAGTCATACCGCAGTATATTGGTGACAACTTCATAAGTTGTCACCAATAGTTAAAACCTATTAACGCAACTTGCTATTTATAAGATCGAAGTAGCAAATCGGTTCAAGGCGATCGAACCACCACCAGCAATAGGATTCGGGTCAGTACCGCCCGCTGTCGGCACTTTAGATGAATCCCACAAGTTGTCAGTCACAATAGAGTTGCCGAACAAACCAATACCGGAGTTGCCGCCTGACTTATTGTCATTAATCATGCCGTTAGAGGCACCTGTTGGGCTGGGGATCATCATCGTCTTGACAGAGTTGGTGATAAAATCGCTCACCAGATCGAGTGTTGACTGCGCCACACCATGAGACAGGCCCGAAGCCTGCTGAGACTTACCGCCGTTGTTGAGAATATCGTTTTCTGGTGACGGCGCACGATCGCTCACGTCCAAACTGAGACTGCTTTGGGTTCTGAGCGTTGCGCCTGTAGGAGCCAAATTTGCTGATGAGCTGAGGCTAAGCGGGGCAACAGGCACCAGAATGGTGTCATTGTCCAGGATGGTCAAAGTCGCTGTACCCGGAGTCCCAATCGAGGCATTACCTGTCGGGCTACCCAAACTTAAGTTGACAGTTTCGCTAAGCTCCACCAAAGTATCGTTGAAAATGGGAACGAAGATTGTCTTGGGTGTGGTGTCGCCGGAGGCAAAACTCACAGGGATAGGAGTATTGACGTAATCTAGATTCCCTGTAGCAGTACCATCTGCCAAGTTCACGACGGCTGAGACTGCGCCAGTGCTGGCA
>NZ_JAUBOJ010000483.1:3430-4793 GCF_036700185.1 Microcoleus sp. BM001215392
CAACAGGCGTCCCATCTTCGTTGACGCTGAAGGTAGGTGCACTAAATTGCAGGCTAATCGGATCTTCAGTCCCTACATATTCAATGTTCCGCACCAGGTAGTCGGAACTATCGTCTTTGAAGGGGGTGGCGGCGTAGGCAGCGGTGGGGCTATCGTAGGGTTTGGCTGAGAACCGCAGTTCGTCAAAAGTAATGCCACTTAGAGGTTGTGCATCTATTTTGAATTTGAAACTGCCATCGGTGCGATCGCCAATGAAAGTCACTCCATTTGAAGATGCGGTAATCGGTTTTGCTGCGCTCGGAGCGTTGAGCCGAGTAATCGTAAAATTGCTACCCGATACCGGCACTCCATTATTAAAGATTTGCAGCAAGCCAACTTCATTTCCTTGGTCGCCCACTCCAACGCTCGTTGTGGGAATCAATGCGCTGAGGTCGATCGTGGCGCTTGTGATGTCTTGGTTATCTGCCCATTTCACCTTCAGCGCCTGAGATTGATTGGTGTTGGGGTTGTAGTTGATTTCCGCCCTAATTTTATTGGGGTCAGTAAACCAACCATCATAAGAGGATGGGACACCAATACCAGGGCTACTTCCGTAGCTCAACCAGCTTTTAGGGTTTTCATTAGTTGGTAAGGTGAGGTTACTGATTGCAGTAGGGTTAAGATAGTCAGTTTCCGCGCCGTCAAATGCTATACCAGACAGCTTTACGCCTTGATTCTGGGCAGCAGTAGGCCATTTTGTTATTAATTCGTTGACGCTGGTAAAATTATTGGGTTGACCCAAAGAACCATTGAGGGAAGTAGGCATAGCTTGTCGTTTGAGGATGAGTAATTAATGATGAAAATTCAGGGCAATTCCAGTACATGAAAAACCATAGTTTTTCATGTACTATCAAGAGTGCCGACCGCGCTGAATATTTTTCAGTCGTTGCAGATATCGGGGATATTCACTCTGAGATTGTCCCTACCAAGAGTCAAATAGCCTTGGATTAGGAGTAACAGAAACTCAAAAGTTTGGATTTCTTTCTCGCTATATGTCACTTATAGGAATAGTTTCATCACCAATAACTGTTATCCGGAAAAAGATCGGATTTTTTTTAAAGCTCTATTAAAACTAATTTTCCACCTACGTACATGAGAGATTAAAAAAATAGTACACTATGTAAATTTACTTAAACAACTCTCGCGATAGTTGCACCGTAGGTTCCTCTTCTCCCTGCTGGCTAAAGCTTTGAATAAAAATCGCCTCAAACAAAAGTTAAAATGCTTAAAAATTTACCAGAAAGAATTGGTTGAAAGCCTCTCCCCGATCGGGAGAAATTAAAATCAGACTATTCATTACTCCAATACTCGGACTTAAGGGTAG
>NZ_JAUBOJ010000484.1:0-4763 GCF_036700185.1 Microcoleus sp. BM001215392
GGTAGTCCGGCAGTCCGGCAGGGGTTTAAACCCCTGCCTCATAGCGAAAGTCCTCTCAAAGAGGACTAATAGACATATCCCATAATTCTTGTGGAACAGGCATGGAGCCTGTTCAAAACCTATTTTTTATGACTGCTTTTTAAGAGAATTATCATAAGTTCTTCAGTCCTCTTTGAGAGGACTTTCGCTTTGAGACAGGGAATTGATTCCCTGTCGGACTGAGGGGTGGGCGAGAGGACTGGATGGACTCACAGCAATCCGGCAGGGGTTTAAACGCCTGCCTCACAGCGAAAGTCGTCGGTCGCCGACTAATAAGTTCTTCAGTCCTCTTTGAGAGGACTTTCGCTATGAGACGGGGGTTTCAACCCCCGGCGGACTGGTGGCAAAGCGCGAGAAAACTGGGCGGACTGACAGCTTAAGTTAACGCCAATAAGAATGGGAATGGAGCATAAGAATCACCACAACCACCGCCGTTTTGCTGACCAAGTTAATTCGCACACTGTACCCCTCGGTACATTCAGATAGCGCCGAAATGTTCCGCCTAATTGTTTGGCTAAATTGTTTGCTAACTGCGTGCCCAATCCTGAAGGTTGAAGTTGAGGATTTATATCTCCAGTTGTCTCCTCGTCATTGTTCGTTTCAGCGGCATTAATTGCTTCTGCCTCGGACAGATTCCCCCTGCCATTATCCGTCACCCTAATCACTTGTCGATCGCCCTCTGCGGTACAAATTACAGTCAAGCGAGTAGCGTCGATCGCGTGTTTCCCCACATTGCAAAGCGCTTCTTCCAGAAAGCGGCAGAGTCCTCGCTTGTGTTCCAACCGCAGATGCGATGTGTTCAAGGGATCGAACTGCACAATTTTGAATTTGATTGTTTTCAGGTAGGGCAATTCTTGTTCGAGGGTGTTGGAATAAACTTTGTAGAGCAATTCATGTAGCGGGGCTTGCAGGGCTAATTCGATCGCACTTCCCATTCGCAACTGCGGTTCATCGGCGATCGCATCTCGTTGCACCGATCCGTAAACTTCTCGTAATTCGTGACTCAGGCGTTGCAAATCCGGCAGAAATGGCGACGGTGTGGCCTCTCCCTGAGCGGTTCTCAAAATTCCCACCAAGGTTTGTAACGGGCCGCTGTGAATCGCATTAAAGGTCTGCTCGATCGCAAATTGACGTTCCTCCAACCGCAGCCGCAATTCCTGCTGGTGGCGATAGAAGAGTGCCGCCGTTGAGCCAGTTCCATTCAGCACCAGAATCAGTAACACAGGCACGATCGGTATCCACCATCCCAACAAAATTAACCCGTAACAGCTCGCGATCGAGCTAATACTGGCGATTAAGAGCCCTAACAAAATTTTCCAGGGCGATCGCAGAAATCGTCCCAAACTCATCCCCAAGAGTCCCCAGGCCGCAATCCAGAGCGTTTCCCAGCCGTCCCCCCAAACCTGAATCAACGGTCTGCGATCGAGCACCGCGCTCACAATCTGGCTGGTTTCGTGGGCTTGCATTTCCACTCCGTAAATCCGTCCGGGATTGATAAGAGCGATCGCGCCTGAACTTGCCAAATCCTTCGCACTAAAAGACATCATCCCAATCAGCACAATCTTGCCTCGAATCCACTCCGGCTTGACTTGTCCGGATTTGATTTGCTCCAGGGAAAGCACGCGAAATGGCTTTGGCCCGCTGCGAACATTCAGTAAAATTTGGTTGCCGCCTGCATCCGCCCCCACATATCCGCCAGAATTGGGCCGAACTCTGGTCAATTCAATATTGCCAAATCGCATCGCCTCCCGATCGCGGATGCCAACGCCCGAATTAATTCCTCGGGTTGCTAAATAGAGCTCTGCCAGCCCGAGGGCGAAGGAAAAACGGTATTCTTGCTGGGAGTTGTGAGTGCCAGTGCCCAATAAACTGCGGCGCTGGTAGCCATCCGCATCGAGGACAAAATCTGCAAAGCCAACCTGTTCGCGTGGTAGCGCGGGCGGAGGTGCGACGGTAAAGCCACTGCGATCGGGCAGAGCAATCTCCACTCCGATCGCATTCTTGCTGCTGCGAAACACCGATGTTAGTTCGGCATTACCCGGTTCAACCGGAATATCGCGGACAATATCTAAGCCGATCGCGATCGGTTGATCAGCCTGCAATCGTTTGAGTAAATCGGCAATATCGCGATCGGGAATCGGATAAGTTTTGGCGCGTTTAATATCTTCTTCCGTAATGCCGACGATCGCAATTCGTTCATCCATTGGCTCAGGCGGACGCAGCAGCAAAAATCGATCGAACGTCACCAACTCCAAAAACTGAAGCGCACCCGTAAATCTCGCCACGATCACAGCGACAATCACCATCAACCCTGGAAGCGATCCGCGCCACCAAGTCGAGATGTCTGTTTTCACTGCTTGTTCTCGATCGGGCTTCATCTTGTTTCCGGTTGTATCAGTATTGTTCAAACAGTCAGTAGTCAGTAGTCATTGGTGTCAACTTAAGCTGTCAACCCGCCAAGTCCATTAGTCATCCCACGAGTCCGACAGGGGTTCAAACCCCTGTCTAATAGAAGACAGTCGGTTGAAACCGACGGTCGATTTGCCCCAAACCAATACATATCAACTAACTCTTCAGTCCTCTTTGAGAGGACTTTCGCTATGAGACAGGGGTTTAAACCCCTGTCGGACTATCGGTTTGACCTGGTTGTTGACACCAATGGTCAGTCGTTATTAGTTATTAGTTTGCCAACAATCAACCGTCAACTGTCAACAATCAACTGTCAACTGTCAACAATCAACTGTCAACAATCAACTATCAACTGTCAACTATCAATCAATCAATCCTGCTTCCCTAGCCCGCACTTCCGTTTGAATCCGCAGATTTTTGTCTTTTTCGGGATACACTTCTAGCACATCTCGAATCTTAATCCAGTAATATTGCACAGTACGTTCACAAACATTCATCTGTTTAGCGATCGCAGTATCCTGCAAGCTCTCTTGAAAAGCCAATTGCAACACCTGCATCCAAGCGGGTTTGAGTTGCAGCCCATTGCGGATCTCTCTGGGAGTATAAATCCGCTCGTGTAGCGCCCAATCCACCATCGCCAGCAAATCTTTCATCGGCTGACTCTTATCAACAACCGTGAAGCCGCCCATATGATTGTCGATCGACGGTTTCAGCCAAACCAAAGTCCGAACATGAGCGCTCTGCACTACAATATTCAAATTCGGGTACTGCTCCATCAGCGTTTTCAGGAGTTGAAGCCCCGAATTAGCCTGAGCAGTTTCGCCGATCGCCTCAGGCATCACCAGATCCACAATTACGAGATCGGGGGTCATCTGTGCTACGTGCTGAAGGGCTTCCTGAGCCGTTGAAGCCGTCAGAATATCTGCCTGTGGATACTCCTGCCTCAGAATGCTAAGCGTGCCGCCTAACACCATCGCATGGTCATCCACCACTAAAAAGGTTCGTTTCTCCGGTTGAGGTAAAGTCTGGGGCATAGTTGATTCGTTGCCGCACAACATCGTCAGTTTAAGTAATCCGTCCTCTTCTTACAATAGAGGCATTACCGGGATTCCGTCCTGCATCTGTCCGCAAAATAGGACTGCGGACAGATGCAGCGACAATTGCGCTAAAGTGCAATTCTGATGGTTGTGTTGCACATCTATAGCAATCCTCAATCAGTCAAAAAAACACTTCTCTTCTCTTCCTTTGCGGTCTTCGCGCCTTCGCGGTTCCTTTAAAAAAGAATCTGGTTCACAAATAATTTAGACTTGCTAGATTATTATAATCTACGTGTCGAAGCAAAAATAAGGATGATTTTATGCAAGCAGAAGGCTCATATAAAGCTAGCACATATAATCTAGAATTTGAGACAGAAATCCAGCGGTTAAAAGCTCAAGTCCTCCTCAGTTGGAAAAAAGAATCACGCACTTTAAAGTGGTTCGGTTTAGCCGACAAGATGAATGTTTTAGAAGCAGGGAGCGGGCCGGGATTTTTTACCGAAAAACTGTTAGAATTGCTGCCCAACAGTTCGATAACAGCCGTAGAAATCGACCCCGCATTACAGGAAAAAGCTGTAAAATATTTGCAGGACAAAGGAGGCGATCGCGTAAATCAGATTCAAGCATCGGTTGCGGATACTGGTTTGGAGGATAACACGTTTGATTTTGCGATCGCCCGTTTGCTGTTTGTTCACCTCCCCGAACCCGTCGCCTCCGCCCGAGAACTATTGCGGATATTGAAACCAGGCGGTAAACTGGTGATTGTCGATAGCGATGCGGATCTGTTTTGGCTGACAACTCCACCCATGTCAGTCCAAATAGTCAGGGAGAAATGGAAACAGGTAATGGCATCTCGGAACGGCAATTTGTCGATCGGGCGAAATCTGTGCCGCATTCTCAAACAAGCAGGGTTTGTTAGCGTCGATTTAGAAGCGGTTGTCAGCCACAGCGATTTAAGGGGAATAGAAGCATTTGAACCTTTGCTAGACTCCGGGCCGATTTTGCAAATGGTCAAACAAGGGTTGATTTCTGAGTCGGAAATAGAAAGTTATCTAATTTCGCGGGATGAATTTGTCGCTGCGGGCGATGCACGATTAATGATGAGTTTTTGGTTGATGGCTTGCGGGGAAAAAAATCAATAGACATCTCGGATGATTCTCAAGCTTTGTTCTAGCAATAGGCTTGAATTGCATAAGTTTTAGAGGGTGCATCTCAACTTTGGAAAATATGTTTGTAGGGGCGAAGCATGACCGCATACAATATGGGATTATAACTAAT
>NZ_JAUBOJ010000485.1:0-4759 GCF_036700185.1 Microcoleus sp. BM001215392
ACAATTTTTGATGTGGAAAATGACCGCTATATGTTAATCAATATAGGTTGGTTTAACGAGCAACGCATTCACCATTGCGTGATTCATATTGATATTATTGACTGTCAGGTGTGGATTCAAGCAAATAATACCGATCGCCTGATTGCAGAAGAGTTAGTCGCAGCGGGAGTTCCGGCTAAATCAATTGTTTTGGGGCTTCAACCGCCTGATGTTAGACCTTATACTGCTTATGGAGTTCCTTGTAGGGAGCAGCAGCGAGAATCTTTGAAAGTATGATGGAGTGGAAGGGATTTGCATTGGAGGGCGATTTCCTACGGGATAGCTTCGCACGCGCGTACTTCAAAAACTTTTAAAGCAGGTGATGGGAGAAGGTTGTAGAAAAGTGAGGGTGAGAAGGTGCGATCACTTATAAAAAACTTGAATCTTCTAATTCAGTGACGCATAGTAAAAAATAAAAGCATTAGCATTGCTAATGCCAAGTTGATAATAAATATGGGTAGAGAAATATACTGCCACAGAAAAGCAGCTATTATTGATGCGGGTAAAATGTGTATCAAAATCATCAGATTATATTGGAATAGTGTAGCTCTTTTCTGAGTAACATCTAGCCAAGTATTAAACATTTGAGCAACCAAACCTCCTAGCACGTCTTGACTGCTATTTTTAAGGGATAATTTTACAAATAACAAATACAAACCGTGAACAGCTAATGAAAGTAGGGAAATTTTGAGTCCCACTTCTGGAAGCTGAGCAATTATTCTATAGACTGCCGGAAATGTACTATTGGGTAATTGTGTCGCAGGTTTGTTAGGTATCGGAGTAGAACTAGCTGGCAGTTGTGTTGTCGGTTTATTAAGATTGAGAGGCAAGCTATATTTTGCTTGTCCAAGCTTATCATTCTTAACCTTATACAGCTTAAATTCTCGAAGGTTATTGAACAACTCGTTTGATATATTTTCTCCTGATTTTCTTAATGATGGACATTTGTCTGGGCTGTCAAATCCATCTGTAATTATAACTAAATTAGTTGCCAAATAGTTGGTTTTTGTTAACTGGAAAGCCACCTGATGTCCAATTTTTACTGCTGAATATAAACAGGTTGTTTCATTTCCTTTGGGTCTAGGTATTTTGTCAATTGTCTGCAAAAATGATTGTCGATCATTTTCTGTTTCTATTTCGATCTGCTTTTGAAAATTTGTTGTCTCGTTAAATGAATAAATACTAACTATACTGTTTTTTTGAGGATACTTAGTAACGATATATTTGAGAGTTGCTCTTACCTCTTCAAATATGTCCTCGCCCTTAATTACGATATCACCCTGTTTACCTTGACCTCCTACCATTGAGCCTGATGTATCAAGCATAAATACCCAGTTAGAAGGAGAGCTAGGTGTCTGGTTATCTTGAGCCTGTACTGAAAAAAATAGCGCACAGAAGAAAATAAAAAAACACAAGAAGCTACAGAGTAAGCCCCTTCTATAAAAAATCCAAGTTAAGTTTTTATGGCGTCTCAACATTTAGAACTGTGTAAATTTATGAGTTGAAATCCTACTGGTCATCTAAAGTAGCCACTTGTAGGGAGAATTATCATCAGCCTCTATGCGAGTTCGAGCTGTCAGTTTTTCCATTCTCCCTCTCAAATTCAATTCATAAACAGTCTTGTCTACGTCTGAGTAAACTTGACTTAAAGTTCTTGTAATTGAACTTGCGGGGGAATGTAAAGGATTAGTTAGTTCGTTATTATTCAACCGAACAGGCTTATTATCTTTAGGCTCTGACATTATTGTTGACCTCCAATAATTCAAACAAATGAATTCTCAAACTGAATATACTTAACTAGGATTTAAAAAATTCGACATCTTTAAACATTTTAGAATCAATAGGCTGACCCAGCAGTTTTTCCAACTGATTTGTTAAATCTTGATTCATGGCAGCCATTACCTTTTGTTTGACTTCAGGTGTCCAGTTAGATGTTGCAGTTCTATTTATATACTCGGCGAAAACTTTACCAGTAATCTCATACTTATCCAATCGCGCTCTCATATTGCACTCATGAAGTGTTACTTCAACTACTGTAAATGTATCCTTAACTGTAAAAGTGATGGCTTTGACAGTTCCTTTACGAGCATTATCAGCTAATACCACAACGCCTTCTACAAGCCGACTTACAAAAATTTCACCAGCATCTACGATTTGAACAAGATTGCCACTTCGATCGCGCACCTCTACAGGTATATCAATGCCTTTACCAAGTTTCATGTCCTAATCCCTCGTAGTAGTTGAGAAAACAATCAAAAACAATAAAATTCCGTTAAGAATCAAAATAGCCTGAAAAAGGCTTTGCCATATCAATACTGTTATCAAAGAGGCTGGAAATAAGTGGATAAGCAATATCAGCTTATATTGCCGATCTGTATTAGTTTTTTGGTAAACATCGAACCAATCATTTAAAAGTTTTGCAATTAACCCTCCTGGAATATCTAAGGAACTTTTTTGGATGGCTATTTTTGCAATAAGTAGATACAGGAAATGACAAACAATAGCTGCGATCGATATTTTAATGATTGCTTCTGCTAGGGTTAACCACACTACTGACAGACCTCCTGATTCTTTGACCTAAACAGCCTAAATAATTTATGACTCTCTTACCTTCGTATTTCTTTGTTTTTACTCCATTTCTATGTATTGTTTCACTAGGAATTTGTGGATCTTCGAGATGGAGTTGAAGTTCCTCCTCAACAATCTCATTGCTAGGTAGGACTTTGTAATTATGGCCCACCGTTATTGAATTAAATTTTTCTAAAAGCTCTTCCAAAATTTGTTCAGCAACTTTATATCTTTGAGTTTCACCTCTATTTTTTAGTTCGGCTTTAAACTTATTCCATAGGTTATTTTCTATGATTTTTAGTTCTTCTGCGAGAGCCTTCAGATTTTCTTGATTGTGTTCTTGGGCAAACTGTACCATGAAATGGTCAATAGCTTTTCTCAATTCATTCTTTACATTTGTATCAGAGTATAAACGATACCAGAATTTTTCTAATTCCTGAGTCATTCTGACTTTATAGTCTTTAACATAGGCTTCAATGAGTGGCTTTTGAGTTGATGCTAGTGATGAATCCCTTAAAGCACGGTCTAAATACTCAGTGTAAACAGAAGCAGTTTTCTTGAGTCTTTCAAGTTCTTCTATGGATATCAGTCGCTGATCTAGTAGAGTTCTTGTCTTAGAGTCTAGCTCTTGGCTGAAGGAATTTAGTTCATCTCTAATTTGGTTAAAGAAGTCAGCTTGCATGATTTGTTTTACCTGCTATGCTAGAAATTACTGGAAAAGTTGATTCAGTAAAGTTTTGCAGAAAATCTACCACCAGCTACCTCCATCGCCACCGCCAGAGTCAGAACCGCCACCAGAGTCACTACCGCCGCCATAGTCAGAACCTCCATCGCCGCCGTCAGAGTCAGAACCACCGCCATAGTCACTGCTATAATCACTACTGGAGTCAGAACCACCGCCATAGTCACTGCCATAATCACTACTGGAGTCACTACCGCCGTCATAGTCACTGCCATAATCACTACTGGAGTCATAATCACTACTGGAGTTATAGGAGTTATAGCTAGTAGTGGAGTCATAGTCGGTACTGGTATTGACCCTACAATCTTCAGTAGATCCAGACCATCCAAATATTGACCATCCACCAGATGATTCCTCTACAGATGACGCAGGCGTGTAGTATTCAGAATCAGATTCATCATCATCATTCCCGCCACCGCCAAATAAGCCAAAAATGGAACCGTTATCGTCATTTTTGTTCTCTGGTCTTTGTATATCCTTTATGTTATTGTAGGCTTTTAAATTATCTTCTTCTCTGCAACTCAAAAAATCAGATTCTTCACCCCATGCCCGCTCACATGGTTGTTCTGGAGGGTGATGATTTAGAGTATTGTCAACCAAACCCAATGCACCAGTAACAACAATTACCATTTCTGTGATAGCTGCTGTACAGTCATTAAAAAAATCACCTATTTCATCCATAAATGTCGCTTTGGTTGAGCTTTTCTCTACTATAATGCCTATGGTTCAGGTTGAACAGCGATCGAAAGGTATTAAAAGTGATCAAAAGCGATCAGATCCTTCTGCAAGTGCTAGAATATAGAAAAAATATTTTAAGGAGAATTGACCCATGACTGCTGATGAAGCTCTAGCGCTCGTGGAAACAGTTCTAGATGGCAAACGGTTGAACGACGTGCAAGAGCTAATCTTCAAGCAATGTTGGGAAGGACGACAGTCTTATAAAGAAATTGCTCGAATCTACAGTTATGATGATGAATATATCAAGTACATTGCTGGAAAATTATGGAAGTTGCTATCAAAAGCTTTTGATGATAATGTCAAAAGAAATAATCTGAAATCAGTAGTAAATGGATACTTGCGGCGACATCAAGTGAACTCACAGCGAAATCAGTTAATGGGAATTAACCTGAGTGGAGCAGACTTAAGTGGCTCAATACTATGCTTTGCAAACAACTTAAACGGAGCCAATTCATCTCCAGCTAATTTAGACAATGTAATCAATCCTGATAATAAGACAGAATCAGATTTAGGCGATGAAAAGATACAAGATGAAAATGGAAACAACGAAGGAATTGAGTCTAAATCAGAAGAACGCCTTTATCAGTGGAATGATTTGCGTTTTCACAGCCAAGAAAAAGTAAAAATAGCCGAAGCGCTCGATCGCACAAACACCCTCTTTTTCCCCAACTC
>NZ_JAUBOJ010000486.1:0-4734 GCF_036700185.1 Microcoleus sp. BM001215392
TGATTGTGAATAATTTTAGTGGCGCCGTCACGGTTTGCATAGGCTAAGTTGAGGTTGCCGTGCCAACTATTTATCTTATTTGCAGCTCGTTCACTAGAAAGTTCAGTCACAGATTTTTGCATTTTTAAACAGCCACTCTTAAAAACATACCATGACTGCTGCACCCTTATTTGTTTTATAAATATAATTTATATGTTAATTTTTTTTGCGAACTGCACCTATTAGTATCAGATTGTACATTTATCAATTTACAAATCGGAGAAGATGCGGGTAGCATATAAAAATGACGATTCTCGCTGAAACTTCAGCACGTTACCGCACTATTCGTAGCGCGTAAAACCACTGTTTGCATCCAAAACTAAATCATTTACTAAAGGAGTGCAGGCTATGCCTCAAGTTCTCTTCAAAGTTGACTTGACAAAACCGATGTCCCAACAGGAATTAGTCGGTCACAACCGCTGGCATCCAGATATTCCAGCAGTTGTATCTGTTAATCCCGGTGAAGTGTTCCGCATCGAGTGCAAAGACTGGACAGACGGACAAATCAAAAATGACGACAGCCCCGACGATATTCGCGATGTAGATTTAACAGTAGTTCACGTTTTGAGCGGGCCAATTTACGTTAACGGCGCGCAGCCAGGGGATATTTTAGTGGTCGATATCCTCGATATCGGAGCTTTGCAAGGAGACGAATGGGGTTTCACGGGAATTTTTGCTAAACAGAACGGGGGCGGTTTTTTGACCGAGCATTTTCCCAGTGCTGCTAAAGCAATTTGGGATTTTCAGGGAATTTATACGGCTTCCCGACATATTCCAAAAGTCAGGTTTGCTGGGATTACCCATCCGGGTTTGATCGGCTGCGCTCCTTCTATTGAATTGTTGAATAAATGGAATAAACGGGAAGCAGAATTAGTAGCAACAAATCCCGAGCGAGTACCGCCTTTAGCGGAACTGCCGAATCCCAAAAATGCTGTTTTGGGTTCGCTGACAGGGGCAGAATTCGATCGCGTTGCTGCTGAAGCCGCGCGCACTGTTCCTCCCCGCGAACACGGCGGGAATTGCGATATTAAAAACCTGTCGCGGGGTTCGAGAGTTTACTTCCCGGTTTATGTCGAAGGCGCTAAGCTTTCGATGGGAGATATTCACTTTTCTCAAGGTGATGGGGAGATTTCTTTCTGCGGGGCAATTGAAATGTCCGGCTATATCGACCTCCACGTCGATATTATCAAAGGTGGCATGGATAAATACGCGATGGTAAACCCAATTTTTAAACCCGGGCCTGTGGAACCGCGCTATTCTGAATACCTAGTTTTTGAAGGGATTTCTGTTGATGAATTTACGGGTCAGCAGTATTATCTGGATGCCCACGTTGCTTACCGGCGAGCTTGCTTGAATGCGATCGAATACTTAAAAAAATTTGGCTTTACTGGAGAACAAGCGTATTTGCTCTTAAGTTGTGCTCCGGTTGAGGGTCGAATCAGCGGCATTGTTGATATTCCAAATGCTTGCTGCACGCTTGCTATACCGACAGCAATTTTCGAGATGGATATTCTGCCGTCTTAATTAGTAGGGCGGGAACTACCCGCCTTCTGATTCTTTGATTCCCCTTCAAATATCAAAAATTGCTATGCCTCTTTACGATTTTCGGTGTGAAAGTTGCGGGTTATTTGAAAAGTGGCGCCGTCTTGCAGAATTAGATATTCCTGTGCTTTGTCCCACCTGCGAAACTGCTGCAAAACGCATCTTTTCGCCGCCGATGATTTTAACAGGAAATCTGCGGCTCAAAGGTCAAGAGAATAAGGAACCGCAAGTAGTTAAGCGTTCTGAGGAACCTAAAGCGCAGCGGAATCAAGAACACCGAGGGGGACGACCTTGGATGATCGGTCACTGATGCAGTCCCACAGTCAGACAGGGGTTGAAACTCCTGTCTGATGGCTGAAATAAAGGTAGCAATAAATAGTTTTTGATTACCATAGCAGCGTGGGAAATTCTCAACAAAATCCGGGCAACCGATGTCAAAATTTTGTTTTGTGGCACTTGACAGATGTTAGCAAAATCGAAGTGGCATCTGCTGTATATCTGGAAAAAAAATAAAAATAGTACGCGGAGTTACGCTTTGTATAGCCTTTCTTAAAAACATGAGGTATAAATTGAGATTTTAGATTCTGCGGCTCCCCTCGACGAGAGCGGGCGGGCAAGACGCGGTTATCGATCTCTCGCCCAGATACGGGACAAGTCGCTCTAGGGGTAAGGATTGACCAATTGTGAATTAATTGCTGAATACCTGATCTTTGGCTCGATCGGCTATATCTCCAACTTAGTGAAAATACTAATTACCGCGATCGTAAGTTTTTCCAGTCTAGGTATAATCACATAAATTGTTGATACAGATCACAAATACTCGGGTTGGACAACACAGATAATTAACATGGATATGCTAAACCGTGTCCGCTAACAGCGAAAACAGCGATTTATACCAAATTCCACTTTGATCGAATACAGATCGAGCAGAGGTCGGGACACGGCGCCTTCCCTTGTCCTGTGGGGATTAATCGATCGCACTCGATTACACTAGAACCTGCTGTATCTAGTAGAGGTAGTATAAATATCTGTTTCGATATTTTGTCCGCCACCTACTCACTCGCCCAAAAAATACCCAAAGTTCCAAGCAGGAAAACTATTGTATCTTCCGATCGCATTTTTTTAGTAGCAAGAGCCGAAATATTATTGGTTTTAACTTGCGTTAGCCGATTCACTAAATCAAAAATTTATGTTGTGGCGGTGTCTCGTTCGATCAAAAAATTGTCCAGGATGTGAAATACTCCTGATTGTTTTGGGAGGATTTTTTAATGTTATTTTTTACGGACACTCAGTCCCAAGATTACAAACCGGAACCAGAAAATCCCGATCAAAAAAAATTGTTACAGCGGTCAATCATTAATCTAACTTGGCTGAGAGAACGATTCAATCATTTGCGGATCGGTCAAAAAATTAGCTACGGGTATGCTTTGGCGATCGGCATAGCGATTTTAGGCACTGGTGCGGGACTCAAAGCGGGAGAATACTTTCGCAAACAAGCTTTAATTCAGGTAAATCTTGCTGGACAGCAGCAGCAAATGCTGCAAAATTTGCAAAATAGCGTATTTGCCGCGCGATCGCACGCAGCGAGATTACCGGCTGTTTTGGGAAACAGGGTGTCGCTGCAATACGAACACGATCGGTTTGTCCATGAAATCAATCAGGCGAAAGTCCTGATTTCCGAAATGCAATTTTTTGCCATAAAAAATCCAGACAAGCTAGCAATAGAAGAGAAATATTGGCAGTCTACATTGCAACGGAATGCGAGCGTTATTGATTACTACGATCAGTTAACTAAACTGCAATTAAAAGAAGCCCAGGTTTGGGCTTTACCTGCTAACAACATCGAATCCGCACAGCTACAATTATTGAGAAATCGCAGCGGCGAAGAGGCGATCGTACTAGATAACCTTACCGATAATTTAACTGAGTTAGTCGCCACAGTAGAAATTAAAAAGCTGCAAGGGTTAGAATCATTAGAAGAAGCTGAGAGTTTGCGAAACCGAATTATTCTGGGGAGTATGGTAATTTCAGCACTCATCGCTGTGTTGCTGGCGGACAAAACCAGCCGCGCGATCGCCAAACCCCTCGAAACCGTCACTAACGTCGCCCAGCAAGTCGCTCGCGAATCGAATTTTCAACTGCAAGTACCAGTCACAACCGCAGACGAAATCGGAGTTTTAGCAACTTCTTTCAATCAATTGATCCAGCGAGTTAGCGACTATACCGAAGAACTAAAACAAACTCAATCGCAATTAATTCAAACCGAAAAAATGTCATCTCTCGGTCAAATGGTGGCAGGGATAGCCCACGAAATCAACAATCCCGTCAACTTTATCGGCGGCAACATTGACTATGCCAACAGATATATCGAAGATTTGGCTGACTTGGTAGCTCTCTATCAAAAACACTATCCAAACCCACCAGATATAATTCTAGACTGCATCGAAGACATTGAATTGGAATTTCTCAGAGAAGATTTGCCAAAAACCCTGTGTTCGATGAAAATGGGAGCCGATCGCATTCGCGAGATTGTTGTATCTATGCGGAATTTTTCTCGTTTAGATGACGGCAAAATGAAACCCTGGGACATTCACGAAGGAATAGATAGTACCCTGGTAATTCTCAATCACCGACTGAAACAAGGTATGGAAGTTATTAAAGAATACGGCAATTTGCCTCTGGTTGAGTGCTATGGAGCGCAACTAAATCAAGTATTTATGAACGTGCTCGGCAATGCAATAGATGCGCTTGAGGAGGTGAAAAAGGGAGATAAAGCGTTTTCACCAACGATTTGGATTTGCACGGAAGTTGGGACAGATAACGCTGTGACTGTCAAGATTCGGGATAACGGGCCGGGAATTGCAGCAGCTACTGCTCAACATATATTTGACCCGTTTTTTACTACAAAGTCGATCGGCAAAGGCACCGGATTGGGATTGGCTATTTCCTATCAAATCGTTGCCAAGCATCAAGGCAAAATTGAGATGAATTCCGAAATAGGACAGGGCACGGAATTTGTGATTACTTTGCCAGTTGCTGCTTAAACAGTTGACAGTTGACAGTTGACAGTTGACAGTTGACAGATTGTGATAAGAACGGAGATTTAAACTCCGTTCTTATCACAATCTGCCGACCTGAGTAAGGGCTTCAAAC
>NZ_JAUBOJ010000487.1:0-4732 GCF_036700185.1 Microcoleus sp. BM001215392
CAGTTGACAGTTGACAGTTGACAGTTGACAGTTGACAGTTGACAGTTGACAGTTGTCATATCAAATCCGGTAGCATCGGAATTATTAATCTCTCTATTAGACTTCTTGCAAAAATAGTTAGGACAGGCTAGAAGCCCATCCCACAAAAATCTTTTTTCTTTCTTGTGGGATGGCTTTGAGCAGCGTCCCAAAATTTGATTAAAAGGACTGAGGCAATCTTGTCTATTCTCTCTCTGTGTCAAGAGCGCTCTAGAAAGGTTAAATCACCTGACGATGCAACGGGAAACGATATCAGTAGTCAGTAGTCATTTTAGCCGATCGCGAAGCCGAAGGCTAGTCATTAGTTATTAGTGCGAGCGTCCCCGCTCGCGAAGGTTATTAGTCATCATGAAGAAGTAAGAGAAAAATGCTATAAAATCAAGAGTTGGGTAATTAAAAAATAAAAATAATTTGCAGGTTCACCTGACAATGTTCCCGGACTATTTCAATGCGATCGATAAACTCTCGAAAATAAAACCTGCGTTCCGATTCCGACAAATCCAGCCAAAATTGGGGAAGAGAAACAGTTTGAGCAGTTTCTCGCAAATTTACCGGGGGCATTTTCGCTAATTTGCTTTGCAGTTCTGCAACTTCTGTGCGGATTTTATAGGAGCGCAAATCAGCGGTTTCTGCGTCCAAAATGCCGCTTTCAATCAGGGCGGGAAGTTGTTCTATAATTTTTTGTTTAGATGCGATCGCCCCGGCAATTCCGGCTTTGATTCCTGGGATGTCAGGCATTTGCAACTGGGCGATCGCATCGGGCAAATCGCGACAAATTCCTGCTATGGTTAATTGCAACACTTCTTCGTAGGAAATGCCGCTGCATTTAGGCTGTTGGGAACAGTTGAGCGGTCGCAAATAAAGGTATTCTTTGTCTTTGCGGTAGGCTGTGACTTTGGCAATTGTCATGGACGATTTGCACTCGGCGCAAATTGCTAAACCTGCGAGGGAACGCGGGGCGCTGGCGCTGCGTGGAGCAAGGCGACTGTTGCGCCGCAGCAATCTGTCTACTTGGGCGGCTTCTTCTCTGGAAATAATCGGGACGTGGGTGTTAGAAATTACTTCACCGTTTTGATATTCTAAATCGCCTCGGTAGGCGGGATTTGTCAGCCAGCGGCGGCCTGTGCTGACGGAAATTTTTTTGTTGTATTTTTTTGCTAAATGGCGCACGGAACCGCGCAGGGAACCGTAGATGAGAAAGTGTTCAAAAAAGTCTTTGACGGCGGGGGAGGCGGTTTTGTCGATCGCATATTTGTCTTTGCCGCGCCGATAGCCGTAGGGGGCTTTTCCGGGTGGGGGAAGGGATTTGATGCGGTTGCGGGCGTGTCCTTTGCGAATGCTGCGGCTGTGTTGGCTGCGCTGGAGTTCGGCGAGGAGTTTGAGCAAGTTGGCTCTATTTTCTGTTTGTTTTTCGTCTGTGACAATTAGTTGGATGCCGAGGTTTTCTAGTTGTTCGAGGTGGGCGCACACTTGCTGTACTGTGTCGCCGAGTTCTTCAAATCGCTGAATTAGCAGGTATTTGACTGGTTCGGTTTGGCAGTCTTTTAGCAGTTGCTGGAGTTGCTGGCGCCCTCCTAAGTCTTGGTATGTGCGATCGACCTCTTGGCCCCAAATTTCGGCTGCTGGCGCGGCTTCTAGCAGTGGTTCGGTGTAAGAGTAGGCGATGATTTTCATCTGTTACTCGCTGAGTTCAATGATATTCCCGTCTGGGTCTTGGGTAAATAATGCCGATCGACCTGACGCGCTCATTTGTACCGGGAAATTATGAGCGATTAATTGCTCTTTGGCTGCTTCTAAGTTAGCCACAGCAAACGCTAGATGTCGATTCCGCCCGAATTTCTCATAGTCTACGGCATCTGGTATAATTTTTGCCACTAGAATGAGGTGGATCTGGAAGTTGCCGATTTGATACCAGATGCCGGGAAATTTTAATTCGCGATCGATTTTTTGCAGTCCTAATACGTTGCTGTAAAAGTGTTGGGATTTTTCGAGGTTGGAAACGAGCAGGGCGCCGTGGAGGGCTTGATTAATTTGCATTTTTGTTTGGTATTTATTTTTTGATTTTTATTTTAACCGCTGATGCAGGCTGATGAACGCTGATTTGTTGATGTTGGTAGAATTTTTGATAGGATAACATTATTGGTCGCTCTTAGTTCTGTCACAAAAATTAATGAACTGTAGCTAGAGCTTTTAAAACGTAATTCCCTCCGTTCAAAATGTCTATCTATTGTAGCATTTCTATTCAGGTGAGGTACTTTTGGCAGTCAATTAACAATTCTTCAATTCCCCAATCTAACATCTAAAATTTGGGTACATCAGGGCGCAAGCAAATATGTTTGTAGGGGCGAAGCATGACCGCATTCAATATGAGATTATAACTAATAAGTTATATGCGGTCATGCTTCGCCCTCTTCCAAAACCAGATGCACCCTCAAATCTCAAATCTGAACCTGTACCTCATCTATCTGAGAAAAGCTATATGGCCTCAACTCTTTGGCAATTTCGCCTCCGCACCGCCCTCGTAGTTCCCTTTGTCCTGCAAATAGTTGCAGCCGTTGGCTTAGTCGGTTATCTTTCCTTCCGCAACGGACAACAAGCGGTAACGCATTTGGCCAACCAGTTAATGACTCAGGTGAGCGATCGAACCGATCAGCACCTAGATAACTATCTTTCAACCGCTCAAAATATTAATCAGATTAACATCGATGCGATCGAAACAGGATTGCTAAAGATAAAGGACTTCGATCTTGCTGGACGTTATTTTTGGAAACAGGTGCAAGCATTCGATAATCTTGGCTTTATTTCCTATGGACTTTCAGATGGAAGCTTTATAGGTGCTGGGCCAGTAAGACCGGGGAAAGGAATCAACATTGACGAGATTTCAGCAAGGACAAATTGGGAAAATTACGGCTATGCAACGGACAACCAAGGCAATCGAACTAAGGTAGTGCAGGTTGTTTTTTCTGATACTGTGGGATCGGAATGGTACACTCAGGCGGCTAAGGCGGGGAAACCTATCTGGACTTCTGTCTATTCGCTAGATCAGCTTAACTTTATTGCTGTGGGGGCAATGCGTCCCATCTATGCCAAGGGTAAGCTAATCGGAGTGATTGGGGTCGATTTACAACTATCCAATATTACTACATTTCTGCACAACTTAAACTTTAGCAAATCCGGGCGAATTTTCATCATGGAACGAGATGGGAAATTGATTGGAAACTCCGGTTCCCAACCATCTTTTACAAGGGTAAATAATAAAGCCCAACGCTTCAGTGTTTTCAATATCTCCGATCCTGTAATTCAAGCGACTGCTCAAACACTCCAAAATCAGTTAGGAAGTTTTAAAAATATTATAAATAATCAAAGTCTTAACATTGAAATTAAGGGACAGAAACATTTTGTCATGGTCAATCCGTGGCAAGACAAGTTTGGGTTGGACTGGTTAATCGTGACCCTAGTTCCAGAATCAGATTTCATGGATAAAATTAATGCCAATACCCGCACCACAATTCTATTGTGTGCGATCGCATTTACTGTGGCAACGGCAATTGGAATTTTCACAGCCCGCTGGATTTCTAGCCCCCTTGAAGCCATCACCCAAGCTTCGGAAGACATGGCTAACGGCGCTCTCGACCGACAGGTAAAAACTAGCTCTCTCGTCGAACTAAAAAAACTCGCAAACTCCTTTAACAGCATGGCAGGACAACTCAAAGAATCCTTTGAAACTTTAGAAGATAAAGTTAAAGAACGCACCAGTTCACTCGCCACCGCTAACACCGAAATTGCAAGTCTCAATAGCCGACTCACAGCCGAAAATATGCGGATGAGTGCCGAACTATACATCCTCAGACAAATGCAGCAGTTGATTTTGCCTAAACACCAAGAAATGAAGGAAATTGAAGAGTTAGATATTGCCGGATTCATGGAACCAGCCGATGAAGTAGGTGGCGATTATTACGATATCCTGCATACTGAGGGTGTGGTGACTATTGGCATCGGCGATGTCACCGGACATGGCTTAGAAAGCGGGATTTTGATGGTGATGACTCAAGCGGCTGTCCGCACTCTTCACCAAATGCGAGAATCCGATCCGGTTCGTTTTTTAGATGCCCTAAACCGCACCCTGTATAAAAATATTCAGCGCATGAGCTCAGATAAAAATCTGACGCTATCTATCCTTAATTATGCCGGGGGAACAATAAGTATTAGTGGTCAGCACGAGGAAACTATTGTTGTCAGAAAAGGCGGCAAAATCGAGCGCATTGATACAATAGACTTGGGATTTCCTATCGGATTAGATGAGAATATTTCAGAGTTTATCAACCAGGTTTTAGTAGAGTTACAACCGGGGGACGGAGTGGTGCTTTATACCGACGGCATTCCCGAAGCCCGAAATATCTACAAAAAATTCTACGGGATTGAAAGACTCTGTGAAGTGGTTTCGATTAATTGGCATAAAAGCGCCGAACAAATCAAGCAATCCGCTATTAATGATTTGCGAGATTTTATTGGAGAACAAAAAATATTTGATGACATTACCTTGGTTGTCGTCAAAAAAAAGGATGATAGCGATGCGAGCAAAAAATGAGGTATTAATTAATTAATTAATTAATAATTCGTCAATGCGTACCTACACTCTAGACTTGAATTGCAAAAATCGGAAAACACCCTGAAATTATCTGCGTTTATCTGC
>NZ_JAUBOJ010000488.1:0-4719 GCF_036700185.1 Microcoleus sp. BM001215392
CATATAAGTTATTAGTTATAATCCCATATTGACTACGGTCATGCTTCGCCCCTACGGATATATTTGCCTTGCGCCAGATGCACCCAGCCGAAAAAATAACTTACGGACGATCTTCGACTACTCTGTCGATCAAGCCGTATTCTTTGGCTTCCTCGGCGGACATGAAATAGTCGCGATCCATGTCTTTCTCGATTTTCTCGATCGGCTTTCCGGTATTGTGAGCGTAGATACCATTGAGTTGGTGGCGCAGTCGCAGAATCTCCTTCGCCTCAATCTGAATATCCGTTGCTTGTCCCCGCGTCCCCCCAGAAGGTTGGTGAATCATGATCCGCGAGTGAGGCAAAGCCAACCGTTTCCCCTTGGTACCCGCAGCCAGCAGGAAAGAACCCATCGAAGCAGCCAAGCCCACACAAATCGTCACTACATCCGATTTAATGTGCTGCATGGTATCAAAAATAGCCATGCCTGCCGACACCATCCCACCAGGGGAATTGATGTACAAAATGATATCCTTGCCTGAATCTTCCGAATCAAGATAGAGCATTACAGCGATGATTTGATTGGCAATTTCATCGTCAATATCTTTACCCAAGAAAATAATCCGTTCCCGGTAAAGGCGATCGTAGATATTAATCCACTGAGTATCATAACCACCAGGCATTTTGTAGGGAACTTTTGGCACACCTATAGGCATAATTCGGAACTCCTTTTAGTTGGTAATTGGTAATCTGGGATTTGAAATTGATTGCTTGTTATTAGTTACTTGTTATTAGTTACTTGTGATTAGTTACTTGTTATTAGTTACTTTGGAGTTTTTGGTTATAACAACCAATAACTAATAACTGATAACCGATAACCAATAACCAATAACCAATAACTAATAACCAAATTAGATGACTCCAGCAGCCAGCGGTTTCGCCAATTCTTCCGAACTTTCAAGAACGCGATCGATCAAACCGTATTCTTTAGCTTCCTGGGGCGTCATGTACAGCAACCGATCCATATCTTTAGTAATTTTGTCGATCGGTTGACCCGTACAGCTTGCAAAAATATCGAGCATCGTCGCCTTATTTGCCAGCACTTCCTTAGCCCGAATTTGAATGTCACTGGCTTGACCCCGCGTGTAAGCCTTGGGTTGGTGCAACACAATCGAAGCGTGGGGTAAACTCGCCCGAAAGCCCTTTGTACCAGCCGCTAACAGCATCGCAGCCATGCCCATTGCCGAACCGAGGCAAATAGTGTGTACTGGCGGCTTAATGTACCTGATCGTGTCGCAGATCGCAAAAGCTTCCGTTTCAAAGCCGACGGGTTCGCCGCTGTAACCAGAAGTGCCGGTCGAGTTGATGTAGATTTTGATCGGCTTATCCGGGTCTTCGTACTGCAAGAACAACAGTTCAGCGATAATCAGTTCTGTTACCGCAGGTACCAGAGGCATACCCAGATAAACGATCCGCTCCTTCAGCAACAGAGAAGGCAAATCGGGAGGCGGCGTCCGAGAGTTGCCTTCCCCGTAGTATTGCGATTGCACAGCTTTAATTGGTGTGTTCATAAACCGAAATGTTGCCTGAACTGATGGAGCTATTCTTATAAGAAATAGTAACGCAATCTTTAGGTATCCCGCATGAAAGTTAGTTTGCTCCCGGTGTTAAACGACCCCAACCTTGATGCTGCCGCGCCCTCAACCCAGCGCCAGCTTGCCATTTCAGTGTCGGCGACGGCAAGCGCGATCGACGAGAGCGTACCCTTAAACCTGTGCCTGATACTCGACCACAGCGGCTCAATGGGCGGACGCCCCTTGGAAACCGTCAAACAAGCCGCCGGACGCTTGCTGGACAGGTTAAAGCCCGGGGATCGCTTTTGTGCCGTGGCTTTTGACCACAAAGCCAAAGTCCTCGTCCCCAATCAAGTTGTCGGAGATCCCGCCAGCATCAAACGGCAAATCGAGCAATTGCGCCCCGCTGGTGGCACAGCAATTGACGAGGGGATTAAGTTAGGTATTGAAGAGTTGGGTAAAGGCAAAAAAGAAGCTATATCTCAGGCGTTTCTGCTGACTGACGGCGAAAATGAACACGGCGACGACAGTCGCTGTTTGAAGTTGGCGAAACTGGCGGCCGAGTATAACATGACTTTGAATTCTTTGGGATTTGGGGATAACTGGAACCAGGATATTTTGGAAAAAATTGCTGATGCCGGCGGCGGTGCTTTGGCTCACATTCAGCGTCCGGAAGATGCGGTTGACGAGTTTGGCAAGTTGTTTACTCGCATCCAAGGTGTAGGTTTGACTAATGCTTATTTGCTATTTTCGCTGGTGCCAAAAGTGCGGTTAGCCGAACTCAAACCGATCGCCCAAGTTGCCCCAGATACGATCGAATTACCGGTACAGCAAGAGGGCGATCGGTTTATGGTGCGTTTGGGAGATTTAATGAAGGATGTAGAGCGAGTTGTTTTGGCTAATATTTATATTGGACAGTTACCCGAAGGTACGCAGGCGATCGGGCAATTGCAAATTCGCTACGACGATCCGACTGTCGGCGAAGGTTTGCTTTCCGATCCTGTGGCAATTTCTAGTAATGTTCTGAAAGTTTATCAGCCAGCACTTAACCCGATGGTACAGCAGCATATTTTAGCTTTGGCTAAGTACCGCCAAACTCAACTCGCAGAAACTCGACTGCAACAGGGCGATCGCGCTGGTGCAGCTACGATGCTACAAACGGCGGCTAAAACTGCTCTGCAAATGGGTGATAAAAGTGCCGCAACTGTGCTGCAAACCTCTGCTACTCGTTTGCAATCCGGCGAACAATTGAGTGAAGCCGATCGCAAAAAAACTCGCATTGCTTCTAAAACTATATTGAAGTAATCTCATGGTTTGTAATTCTCAGGAAATCCGGCGATTGGAAATCCGGCGATTGGAAATCGCGACTACACAAACAAAGTCCGCCTTCGCGGACTAAGTATAGAAACCCGCCAGCGCGGGTTTTGTTTTTGTATTCGTTTGCACACCGGTTAAAATTTGTGGATGCTTTAGATGCTCGATCGTCTAGAATGTTCGTATCACCTATCAAAAGTGCTTGTATGAGCCAGATAATATCTGATAAACTACGCTGGACTACCGCCGATTTAGAACTCTTACCCGATAACGGCGATCGTTACGAACTTATTGATGGAGAGTTATTTGTGACTAGAGCACCGCATTGGGGTCATCAACAGACTTGTGGCAGATTTTTCTCTGTGCTTGATACTTGGTCGATGTCTGCTGGTTTAGGACGAGCTGCAATCAATCCAGGGCTGATTTTCACAGAGGCCGATAACGTCATTCCTGATGTAGTTTGGGCCAGTAATGAACGCTTGGCTATCTTGCTAGACGAAGCTGGTCATTTAACCGCCGCTCCTGAGTTAGTTGTTGAAGTATTATCTGCTGGTACAGACAATGAAAGACGGGATAGAGATTTGAAACTCAGACTCTATTCAGTGCGGGGAGTACAGGAATACTGGATTGCGAATTGGCGGTTGCAGCAAATTGAGGTTTATCGCAGGGAACAAGCAAGTTTAAGATTAGTTTCTACGCTGTTGAGCGCTGATGAATTGACATCGCCTTTGTTACCTGGTTTTAGTTGCTCTGTCGCTCTAATTTTTGCTTAGATTATTTATGCAATACTTTTACAGAGCGATCGCACTTTGCGGATTTGTTACCGTTTTGGGTGGCATATCTCCTGCCATTTCTACTCAAAATTCACCAATACTCATCGTTCAAAATCCGGCCGAAGACTTATTCAACAGCGGTTTAGCCAAGTCAGAGGCTGGAGATATTTCAGGGGCGATCGCAGATTACACCGCAGCTATTGCCATCAACCCCAACTACGCCAAAGCTTATAACAAACGCGGCATCATCCACGGCCGCCATCTCAAGGACTATCCAGCAGCCAAAGCAGACTTCGATCGCGCCATTGAAATCAACCCCAACTACGGCGACGCCTACTACAACCGCGCCAGAGCGCGCGAGTTCTTAAAAGACAAATCCGGTGCGATCGCCGATTATCAAAAAGCCGCCGAACTCTATCAAAAATCCGGCAACACCAACGATTATCAAGATGCCCTAAAGCATCTGCAAATACTGCAAAAATAAATTGATTGCGCAAACATAGTATAGTATTCTTCTATCTGCGTTCATCCGCGTTCATCAGCCTTAATCTGCGGTTAAAAACTCCAAATTAACTATTCAAACAATGTCCGTAATTTCCACCATCACCATCACCGTACCCGCCACAACCGCCAATTTAGGCCCCGGATTTGACTGCATCGGCGCCGCTTTAAGCCTCTACAACTCCTTCCAATTCTCTCTCCTCGAACCCCCAGCAACCGAGAAACTAAAAATTACCGTTACGGGTGCCGAAGCCGCCAAAGTCAAGACAGACGACAGCAATCTCGCTTACCAAGCCTTTGTCAAGTTATACGACTACCTCAACCAATCGCCACCGCCCGTCGCCATACACATAGATATGCAAGTGCCGCTGGCTAGAGGCTTGGGAAGTTCCGCCACAGCGATTGTCGGCGGGTTAGTCGGTGCAAATGAATTAGCCCGAAAGCCTTTGAGTCAGGTGGAAGTGATGCAATTGGCGATCGAACTTGAAGGACATCCCGACAATGTTGTCCCCGCTTTATTGGGGGGCTGTCGCCTCGCTGCTAGCAATACACCGGGCGGTTCCTGGCAAATTTGCGATA
>NZ_JAUBOJ010000489.1:0-4706 GCF_036700185.1 Microcoleus sp. BM001215392
CTCTTTGAGAGGACTTTCGCTATGAGACGGGGGTTTGAAACGAACGGCGGACTTGTGGGCTAACGTGAGGATTTTGGCGCGGGTGATTGTGATAAATTATCGGAGATTTGCGATCGAATTCTCTCGCTGCGTGGCGAGAAACCCGGTTTCTATGAAGATTTTCTGCCCAGTACGAGAGATATAGGAAGAAACCGGGTTTCTGGGATGATTGTGCCTCCTTCAAGTCGATGAGCAATTATCTCCCCGTCAGCGTATCCGCATAAGGATCGGGCAAAGCTTGCTGCACCTCCAACACCGACAAAGAATCCCCACTTACAGGTTGGCTAATTGACTTTTTTTTTAGCCCGTCCCCCCGCATATCGCGCTCTTGCAACTTCAGCAATTCCTCCTGATAAACAGCAATGATTCGCCCCAAACTGCTCGCCAAATCATCCCAATTATCATCTCCCACCAACTTCTCAGAAATCCCCTCAAACAACTCTCCAGCCTGCCGTTTCTGCACGTAAGCCTTCAACAGCTTTCCCGACTTTTGCAAAACCGCCTGATAAATCTCCCCATCCGACCACCACAGCCCCTGTTGACTCAGCAGCCAAGTTAAAATATACTCCCGAGCGTGTTGCTCCTTCACCCAAGCCGCCAGATACTGCAAATCTTCCATAATTACAACAATCTCCTAAATTTTCCTCAAAATGTCCGCTTATCTGTATCTATCGTTACTGCGATCGACATAATACCTGCCTTATCATCACCTGCCCGCGTCATTAATAATTCTTAAATCTTAAAAAAACCTACTGATTTACCAAACAGCAATTCTTACAATATAAAAATAAACCTAAACCACCTCGGTCTCTTGTCCAATACTTTTAGTCCACCGGAAAGCGCTACACCCCGCCTCGCTTTCCTCTCTCCCAAATCAATCCTCAAGCGGAACTAGCGGGTTATTAGCATGACAAAGCAAAATTTTGGTTTAATCGGTCTAGCAGTGATGGGCGAGAACCTAGCCCTCAACGTCGAAAGCAGAGGCTTCTCCGTAGCCGTGTACAACCGCACAGCAGCAAAAACCGACGAATTCATGGCGAAACGCGCCCCCGGCAAAAACATTGTAGCCGCCAAGACTCTCACAGAATTCGTCGATGCCCTCGAAACCCCGCGCCGCATCTTAGTTATGGTGCAAGCTGGCAAACCAGTAGATGCGGTCATCGACCAGCTCAAACCCATGCTGTCAGCGGGCGACATGATTATTGACGGCGGCAATTCGCTCTACGACGACACCGAACGCCGCACCAAAGATTTAGAAGCAGCGGGACTCGGATTTGTCGGTATGGGCATCAGCGGCGGCGAAGAAGGCGCCCTCAACGGTGCTAGCTTGATGCCCGGCGGCACCCACGCTGCATACGGCATCCTAGAGCCAATTCTCACCAAAATTGCAGCTCAAGTAGATGACGGCCCCTGCGTCACATTCATCGGCCCTGGGGGTGCCGGTCACTACGTGAAGATGGTTCACAACGGCATTGAGTACGGCGATATGCAGCTCATTGCTGAAGCCTACGATTTGCTGAAAAACGTCGGTGGACTCAGCGGTCAAGAGTTGCAGGAAGTGTTTGCCGAATGGAATACCACGGACGAACTCAACTCGTTTTTGATTGAAATTACGGCTAATATTTTCAAATACATTGACCCGGAAACTAAGCAACCCTTAGTTGAGGTAATTATGGACGCCGCCGGTCAAAAAGGTACTGGTCGCTGGACGGTGATGAGTGCTTTGGAATTGGGCGTCAGCATTCCCACAATTATCGCTGCTGTGAATGCGAGAATCATGTCTTCTTACAAAGCAGAACGTGTGAAAGCTTCGCAAGAACTGACGGGGCCTACCACCAAGTATGAAGGCGATCCTAAGGAGTTTGTGAACAAAGTTCGGGATGCGCTTTACTGCTCGAAGATTTGCTCCTATGCCCAAGGTATGGCGCTGTTGAGCGCGGCCTCGAAGTCCTACGGTTATGAGTTGAGTTTGAGCGAAATTTCTCGCATTTGGAAGGGCGGCTGCATTATTCGGGCTGGATTTTTGGACAAGATTAAAAAAGCTTTCAAGGACGATCCCGCACTGCCGAATTTGCTGTTAGCGCCGGAGTTCAAACAGAGCATTCTCGATCGCCAATCAGCTTGGCGCGACGTGTTGTCTACCGCTAGCCTGCTTGGTATCGCTGTACCGGCCTTCAGCGCGTCCCTGGACTATTTCGACAGCTACCGGCGCGAAAGATTGCCACAAAACGTAACGCAAGCTCAGCGCGATTATTTCGGGGCTCACACCTACGAGCGCACCGACAAACCGCGCGGCGAATTCTTCCACTCTGAGTGGACTCAGACTGCTAAAGAGTCGCTGCAAACCGGTACTGCTGATTAATTAGTTTTTGTGGGGTGCTTAGGGCGCATCTAAGGACTGAAGTCCTTACTACAAACTAATTATTGTAGGGTGCGCACTGCGCACCTTACGAATTTATCTGGGGTTGTAATATGTTAGATTTTATATTAATAGCCGCTCTAGTTATCGCTGTGGTAAGTATGATTCTTGAATGGGTAGATCCATTCAAAGAAGAAGACCCGAGAAAATCCTTATTAGAAAGTTTTATTCTTGAAATTGATGAAATGACTGGAAAAGAGTTTGAAAATTTTCTAGCTGTCCATTTTAGAATTTGTGGTTATAGTGTTACTTTAACTCAGGATAGTCAAGATTATGGGGCGGATTTAATTTTATATAAAGACGGCTCAAAAACCGTGGTTCAAGCGAAAAGAAGCAAAAATCCAGTTGGGATTAAAGCAGTTCAAGAAGTAGCCGGAGCCGTCAGACATTACAAAGGAAATAGAGCAATAGTAATCACCAACAACAGATTTACAGAAAACGCTTGCAAACTTGCTAAATCTAACGACATAGAGTTATGGGATCGAAAAAAACTTATCGAATCAATCCTGATAGCTAAGCATTGTAACTAAATGTCATTTCCTCCGAGTACCATTCGTCAGACGGATTTGAGTTGACTTGCTGCCAAACTTCTGGCTCGGGAATAGCTAGCTCTCTTATTTTTATTACCCAGTAAACTACTGCTTGGTTCTCTTCCATAAAAATCAAGAAATCATTGTCTTCAAAAAGTTCTGTAATATCGAAAAGCACATTGTGTGCCTTGTTCAACTCTGATAAATTTCCAACTATTCTGTAGTAGTCGCGAAAAAAGGCTGGAAGTTGGAAACTCAGAATCTTTTCTGCTTCCCTGATTTGGTTGTCAGACAAACCATCAGCGACTTGAGGATTTATACCAAGATGTCTTTGCACCAGTTTTGCGTATCCTGAAATATAGCTGACGGGGCGACAGGTCGCCTGAAAGTCATACAGTCCGGCAACTCTAGACAAATAGCCTGAAAAAAGATAGGGTAAGAAAGCTTCTTACCCAAAAAACAATTAAATGATACCAGAATTGTATCATGCCCATTTGTCAGAAAAGCTGACACGTTCTAATTACTTAGTGACAATTTTATTGATTCAAGTAGTGCAATCGATTAAAGAAGTCACATTATAAACCATAGCGACAAAACTAGCAATACCTATTAATTTTGAAAGTAGAAGAAAAAAACTTCAGAGATTTTTATCAGAGAATGAATGGAGTATAGATAATATTTGGTTGCCACTGGTGATTGGTTGGATTAAAAGTAGTGTCAAACAAAATAAGGTTGTATATTTAGCAATAGATCGAACCAAATGGCAATCAAATAATATTTTGATGGTCAGCATGATTTGGCGAAAAAGAGCCATTCCTATTTATTGGCAAGCCCTTGACAAACAAGGGAACAGCACATTGGAAAATCAACAATTTGTATTAACGCCAGTATTCGCCGCCTTATCAGATTATAAATTGCTCGTGTTAGGAGAGCGTGAATTTTGTAGTGTTACCCTGGCAAATTGGCTCAGGGAGAAGAAAGTAGATTTCTGTTTACGACTAAAAAAGAATGTTTGTATCAAGACAGAAGAGGAGTTATGGACTGAACTAAAAATGCTAGGGTTAGAGCCAGGAAATAGCTTTTTAAATCAAGAAGTAACAATTAGAAAAACCGCACCCATTAAGGGGTTTAATCTAGCAGGTAAGTGGCTGGGCAAATATCGAAATATTACTACAGAAGAACCTTGGTATATTCTGACCAGCTTGGCAGATATACAAGCAGCAGTTGATGCCTATGCAAAAAGATTTGGAATTGAAGAAATGTTCAGAGACTTTAAGAGTGGAGGATATAACCTAGAAAGGACTAATCTCACCGGTGAGCGATTGAGTAAATTATTAATTTTGTTGTCACTAGCATACTTGAAGAGTATAATCCAAGGGATAGAAATTAAGTCAAAGCAAGTTCAAGAATATCTAAGTAGAAAAACAGAAAATCACAGAAAATATGCACGTCATAGCACTTTTTATATTGGACTTTGGGGTGAATCATGGGTCGATTCGATGTTTAGTAATTGGCAGGTTATTGTTGAATTAATGTCTTTGTATCCACATAAACTACCTAATTATCAACAAGGCATAAGAGCTATGAGGCTTATTCTATCAGCGTTATAGGTGACTTGTCGCCCCGACAACCCAGATCGGTATCCTTTCTCTATTTTTTGTTGAATCAGCAAAAACAACAAAGCCCCTATCTGGAGTGCAGAAAGAGGCTTTGGTTAT
>NZ_JAUBOJ010000490.1:0-4703 GCF_036700185.1 Microcoleus sp. BM001215392
CAACTGTCAACTGTCAACTGTCAACTGTCAACTGTCAACTGTCAACTGACTAATTACCTTTGCTTAATTGGAATCTCGATCGCAAATTCAGTTCCCCCACCGGGCGTGGAAAGGCAGCGTAGCGCGCCCCTGTGTCTTTCGACCACAATCTGATAGGAGATGGACAGTCCCAAACCAGTACCTTTACCGACGGGTTTAGTAGTAAAAAACGGGTCAAATATCCGAGATTTAACAGACTCTGCCATTCCCGACCCGTTATCGGAAATTGCGATCGCCACCCGATTGTTATCCAACACCTCCGTGCGAATCCGAATCAAAGGAAATGCGTCACAAGCCAAAGGTAAAGTAGGAAAATTTTGCCGTTCCCCATCCGGTGCACTCGCGAATTCCAATTTTCTATTTCTGATATTTGCCAAAGCATCAATCGCATTACTTAGTATATTCATAAAAACTTGATTTAACTGTCCGACATAGCACTGTATCGGTGGCAGTATTCCATATTCTTTGACTATTTCAATCTGGCGATTTCTACCATTCTCCTTGACTTTGTGTTGCAAAATTAACAGAGCGCTGTCAATTCCTTCGTGAATATCAACACGCTTAATATCAGATTCTTCCAGTCTGGAAAAATTGCGCAAAGACAGAACAATTTCGCGAATGCGATCGGCTCCATTTTCAATTGAATTCAGTAGGTTCGGGAAATCCTCTTGCATAAATTCCACTTCTATTTCTTCAATAAAATTCGCGATTTCCGTCACTGGTTGCGGGTAATTTTTTTGATACAAACTACACAGTTGCAGCAAATTTTTTGCATACTCGTTAGCGTGAATAATATTGCCGTAAATAAAACTAACAGGATTATTGATTTCGTGAGCAATTCCGGCAACTAGCTGTCCCAAACTCGACATTTTTTCTGCTTGAATTAATTGAGCTTGAGTCCGGCCTAATTGTTGCAATGTTTGCTCTAGTTCGCGATTTTTATGTTTTAATTCTGATTCGGCTTGTTTGCGCTTGGTAATATTGCGGGCGATAACTATTGCCTGATTCGAGTTAAAAGGTAGCAATCTCGCTTCATAAGTTTCTTCCCCTGACGGCATGGATAGGGAATACTCTATACTAACTGGAGTTCTATTTTCGGCAACTTCCAGTAGAGCCTGTTTTAGCTGCCTAGCGGCGGTTGTTGGCAATATATCGGTCACTTGTTTGCCAAGAAAAGAGTCGGAATTCAGGTACAAATCCGCTGAATTTCCTGACAAATAATCCAAAATAATGCCGTCAGCATTGAGGCGGAAATACAGATCCGGCAATGCTAGAAAAACAGATTCCAACTCAGAAGTTTTTTGGCGCAATGCTTCTTGGGCGTGGTAGCGATCGCTAATATCCAAAATTACCCCATCCAAACAGGAAACGCTCCCATCGGCGTCGAACACTGGAGAACCTTTATCCCACACCCATTTAACCGTGCTGTCTGCTGCTAGCAAGCGGTATTCTAAATTATAAGACTGTTTATTTTCTATTCCTTGCCGAATTCTTGCTTCTACTTTTGCCAAATCTTCGGGGTAAATAATGCTAGCAAAAGTTCTGCCTTTGCTGTCCAAACGCGAAATGAAATCCCCGGCTGGGTAGCCAGCTAATAAGTAAATTGCCTCGCTAATAAAACTTGTTGAAAAATCGCAACGCCAGCGATAAACCACTCCAGGAATATTAGCAACCAAAGACCTAAATCTGGCTTCACTCCTGCGCAAAGCTGCTTCCGATTCATGGCGTTTTGTAATATCGTTAGTAAAACCTAGCACTGCAAATATATTACCTTCAGCATCGCGCAGAGGGACTTTTTTGGTATCTAAAATATGTATTGAACCATCAGCAACAGTTGCGGCATCGCAGGGATTGTGGATAATTTCGCCTGCCAGTACAGCAGAGTCGTCTATGCGAAATCCTCGGATATTTTGTGCAGAATTACCAAATACTAAATCTTCTGAAAACCCTAATTCTAAATCGGATTTTCCCAGTATTTCTTCGACTGTTTTGCCGATCGCTTCGGCTAAACTGTTGTTGGCCAAAATGTAGCGAAATTGTTTATTCTTGGCAAAAATCCAGTCACTGGTTTTGTCGATTACCGTCCGCAGCAGTTGTTCCGAACGTTCGGTTTGTGCCAATGCTACTTGCAGTTCTACTTCCAAGCACTTGCGAGCTGTAATATTTTCAAATGCTACGCCTACGGAGTTGTTAGGTAACGGAAAAGCTTTAATGGAAAAAGCACGAGTTATTTTTCCCGATTCGTCGCAGTCAATATCTTCAACTTCTACGGCTTTTTGGGTGCGAATTACCTCTGCAAATGCTTGGGGAATGTTTTTCGATCGCAAATGCGGAAAAATTTCGTCGATTGTCATACCCAAAACATCGGCCATTTCTAGCCCGGTAAACCTAGTGGCAGCGGGATTCGAGGCGATCGCCCTCAAGGTGCTATCATCATCTATATTTTCCAAGTGATAGACGTACAAACCAATTTGCATATTCTCAACAATTTGGTCGTAGAGGCGCACGCTTTCGTCTACCTGCCTGCGTTCGGTGATATCTTCGGTAATCCCCAAAACGTACTGAGGATGGCCCTGAGCGTCGAGAATTGGCACTTTGCGGGTGTGTAGTATTCTCATGCCTTTGTGGCGAGTTTGGATCGGCTCTTCGGCTATTTCTTTAACCAGAGATTGGTTGTGATGACTGGTCAATATTTCCCTGTCTTGAGCGGTGAAAACATCAGCTTGTTCTTTGGAGTAAATATCATAGTCATTTTTGCCGATCGCCTCTTGAGAGGTAACACCTGCGATCGTTTCCCCCGCTTTATTCCACAGTACAAATTTCAGCGAAGAAGCATCTTTAGCAAAAACTCCCAGCGGCAAATTTTCTACTACGGAATTCAGGAACGCTTTAGCTGCTTTCAATTCAGCTTCTGCACGCTTGCGTTCGATGCCTAAAGCAATCACATCAGCAACCGACGCTAAAGTTTCCTGAAACGGTTTTGTTAGGGGCTGGCGGCTGATAATTACCATAACTCCTACTAGCCTTTCTTCGACAATTAAAGGGTAGCCGGCGAAGGTAAGAGTTTGCTGGGTAGTTTGGCAATTTCTCGCATTTTGACTGCTGTTGATAATTGCTATTTTAGAACTGTCCGTTGCTGTGGCTTCCCCAGATTCTTCCTCCTCCAGCCCAATATGATTCAGTTCAACTCCGCAGTCAAATTGCGGTTGTTGCTGTTGGGCGATCGAGTTGACCTTATTTTGAATAAATCGAGTGCGATCGCCTGTGTTGCTGTAATTACCCGAAACTGCTTGTAACTGGCAAACATTGTGTTGAGAATTGAAAGTCCAAATTTCCGCAGAGGCGACATCGAGATTTTGCACCATCGCCTCGCAACAAGGTAGCAGGATATCTTGAGGGTGCTTGGTAAGGGCAATACCGACATCAGCTACCATTGCGGTGAGGCGAGAAGCTTGGGCTTTTTCTGCTTCCAACCGTTTGCGATCGGTGATGTCTTCCACCAAAGAAAGCACGGTAAAAGTTTCACCGCTGCGAATAATCGAGTTGAACCAGCGACACCAAATAACTTGTCCGCTTTTAGTATAGTTACGGTTAATTGAAGTATTGCCGTTACCGGAGGCTAGTTCGAGTTCGATCGCGCGCCCCGCCTCTCGATCGTCCTCGCCAACCAAATCCAAATCGCCGAAATGCTTACCCAGCATATCATCGGAAGTCCAGCCAAATATTTCTTCAGCACGTTTCGACCACTGAACGATCCGAAAATTCTCATCCCAGCCTACCATTGCCAGGGGACTGTTAGCTGCATTCAACCACAGTAAATGATTCGAGCGACGCAACTGTTGAGTTTTTTGCTGCTGCCAGCGGTAGTGCCTGGTTATATCTCTACCGACACCCAACACCCGCATCTGATTGTTAGCGACATCCAGCGCTGGCGTGTAAGCCGTTTCGTAAATTTTAATCCCGCCATCAGCAGCCGTCACCTCGTGAATTGCCAGCTTTTTTTCCCCTGTGATAAATACTTGTTGCAGGCAGGAATCAATCTGAGAGATTATATTTTTTAGAGCTGTATTATTGGGATATAATTTCAACAATTCCGGATTTGTTTTGTTGACTGCTTCAGCCGGCTCCAATCCCATCCAAGCAGCAGCTACAGGATTAATCGATATGTACTTTTGCTGTCGATCGCACTCTAGAAAAGCATCAACAGAGTTAGAGAAAAAAGACTGTAACGAGTTGATAACTTCCTGCATGGGTATTTTTCGATCGCTTGCAAGTTAAGCTTTAAATTTTTCCTAAAGTCAGTTTAACCCACTCAAATATTTTTGCGCACTTGAACTGGTGCGGTTCCCGGTACAATTTTCGGCGCCGTTCCCTATATTACAAATATTTTCAGGAAATAGTATTTTTCGGAATATAACTTAATTACAGCAGATGCTCTTTTTTTTAACAAGACGCATCGGATACAAAAAGAGAAGAGGGAGGGGGAGAGGGGGAGATGGGGAGATGGGGAGAGGGGGAGATGGGGTGCACACATTAGTGTCAACTCAAGGCTGGAACCATTGATAAATCTCGCTTTTATCCGAGGTGAGATCCCCCTAAATCCCCCTTAAGAAGGGGGACTTTGAGCGCTTCCGGTTCCCCCCTTTTTAAGGGGGGTTAGGGGG
>NZ_JAUBOJ010000491.1:0-2715 GCF_036700185.1 Microcoleus sp. BM001215392
CGTGGCCTCCGTGGCCTCCGTGAGCATACCTCACTTTTTTGAGAACCGCTATATAATCAGCAGCGGTTGGCATAACATTTTTTTCTCAGAGTACAACCAAAAAGCAATCGCAATATCTGTTTTGCAAAGTCTTTTGCTTCCGGGACTATGCGATCCAAAGCGTATTGATATATAATCGCCAGATGAAACTCAAAGCACATCAGCAAATTTACCGTTAAATCAAGGACAGGAAAAATGGGACTTAGCGATATTCTATTGAATGAAAACAAGAGAGACACTATTGTTGATGACTGTGTAAAATTGATAGACAAACAAGTTGCAGCAGCGCCAGGATTGGGCGGGCTTGCTCTGAAAGCCGCCTACTCTACGGTCAAGGGGATACGGGCTGACTATTGCGCCCAAGTCGTCGATCAACTTTTGCCCGAAATCTCGATCGCACTCGATCCAATGTGGACTGAAGCAGTAAACAACGGCAGCCCAGTCGCATATCTGACTGAAAGAAAAATTCAAGTAGCAGATCAATTGCTCCAAATTAGTGACAAAAAAGCCGAAAACAGCACCAGAGCAGTTGTTAAAGGCGCCTATGCCAAACTCCGCCCCTCAGCAAAGACTTACGTGGAAAACGGCATCCCAGATTTAGCCGAAATTATTAATAAACATAGCGCGAGCTGATGTTAAATAGGTGGGGATTTCCCGCAAATTGAATAAATCTACTCGTTACCAGCAATTCCTGGTAAAACAGCCGTAGGGTGCGTCGCTGTGAACAATCCCTCGCATTCTAGCGAAAATCTCATAGCGACGCACTCCTACAAACACGGTCAGACAAAAACACTTATTTTGTAGCATTACTTTTTGAAACTGGTATTAGTTTCTCATATCGTGTCCGAGTGATTAACCGCCGTAATATTCGTTAAAATTAATTCGTAGTGCGGAATGAATTCCGCAAAATGCTGCGGAATTCATTCCGCACTACAAACCGTTGTTGTTATAGTAATTGACAGGACATGATATCATGCGCCTCAGCACAAAAACATTGGATTCACAAAATCAAAGCTGACGCACCATAGCATCTTAAATTGTCTTATCCATTGCCAATTACCCATTGATTCGCAGCCAATATTTTCAAAATAGCGTCTCCGGTAATTCCCAAGCCCAAAAACATTACAAACACCGCGCTAATGGCTGGCAAAAGTTTGACTGCTGCAATCTGTTTCGGTAGTTTATTAAAATGTTGTTTGGCATAAACTAAGATTAAGCCGATCGCACTCAGCACCACAGCCAATCCCAAACTAAAGGCTACCACGAGTGTCATCCCCAAACCAACATTGCCCAAAGCCGACGCACTCAACAGCATAACCAAAGCGGAAGGACAAGGCAACAAACCGCCAGAAATTCCCAATGCTAATAAGCTTTTCCAAGTAATCGGAGAACCGTCAGCATCTGGCGGCAAATGCGAGTGAAGGCGGCCGTCTCCATGATGGTGGTAGTGATGAGATATATCTGGCTTGACAGGTTTAAATTCTCTTTCCCAAGTTCCCCTAGTCAAAAGATTTACTGGTTCGTCAAGGTTCGTAGTAAGGACTTTAGTCCTTGGGTTTTTGCCGACTAAAGTCCTCACTACGAACCTGGTTTTTTCGATGAGGTGATTTAAGTTGATTTTGGTGCGGACTGAAGT
The DNA here is from genome assembly GCF_036700185.1 of Microcoleus sp. BM001215392. Taxonomy (NCBI): domain Bacteria; kingdom Bacillati; phylum Cyanobacteriota; class Cyanophyceae; order Oscillatoriales; family Microcoleaceae; genus Microcoleus; species Microcoleus sp. BM001215392. The sequence goes on from NZ_JAUBOJ010000491.1 coordinate 1,676, forward strand.
CCTCACTACGAACCTGGTTTTGATTCTTTCTGAAAGTAATTTGATGCCGATGATTGCTACTAATAAACCAGAGATTAAGCTTAGCCAAGGATCGAGTTTTTCTGGCTCGACTAAGTTAGAAGCAAATAGCGTTATTCCGCCGACACCAAACACGCCCGCAGTGTGAGTAATTGTGGTTGTTGCTGCTAAAAATAAAGCGTGTACAGGAGTCGCCCGCGAACCTACTAAATAAGCGCCGACTATGGTTTTCCCATGTCCGGGGGACATCGCGTGCACGCATCCCCAAGTAAATGCTCCGACTACTGCTAGCATCAAACTCCAACCTGACTCCCAGATTGATTCTTTTCCACCTAGTAAAAAATCCCGGTTTTGTGGCGTAAATACAATGCTTTTGACAGCACCGGCTTCTACAATCGTAGCTTGACAGCTAGCTGTCGGTACTCCTGGCAAAAATAGATTGTATTTAATCCGCAATTTGTGGTTTTTTGAAGTTACGTTAGATTCTGGCCAGCTATAGTTTAAGATTAAGGTGCTGTGAGTATTGGGCTGTTGAATTAAGCTGGCAGTTTTAGCTGCTATTTCTAGGGGTTTGACTGTAACCGATCCAGGATTTTTGCTACTGTTGCTGATGCTGATTTTTTGACCTAAAAACTTTTCTAGTTCTGTTTGATGATTCCTAACTTCTGCCAGTTGTAACTGTCCGTCTCCATTGTCGTCGGCAAATTTTGTTAAGCCTGTGGGAAAGGTTAATGTTATTTCGGTTTGCAAATCGTTGACGATGATTTCGGCTACTGATAAGTCTGACCAGTGAGAGTAAGCTGGTTGGGTTGAGTTTGTACAAAATAGTAAGATTGTGAGCGAAAAAAGCATGAGATATTTGGATAATTTGCTCATTTTTTTCTTCATAATTACCTCTTTTCGGTTATTTTCTGGATAGATTATTGGGTATTTTTGGTGATTTTGACAGGAATTTTGCGATGATTTTGACAGGAATTTTGCGATGATTCCGACAGGAATTTTGCGATGATTCCGACAGGAAT
>NZ_JAUBOJ010000491.1:2815-4650 GCF_036700185.1 Microcoleus sp. BM001215392
GCGATGATTCCGACAGGAATTTTGCGATGATTCCGACAGGAATTTTGCGATGATTTTGACAGGAATTTTGCGATGATTCCGACAGTCCGACAGGGGTTAAAACCCCTGTCTCATAGCGAAAGTCGGTTGAAACCGACTGCAAGATTTTTTACTTTTTATTGAAATTCTTTGAGTCCTCTTTCAGAGGACTTTAGCTTTGAGCCAGGGGTTTTAACCCCTGGCGGACTCGGGGAGTGACGAACTCGGCAGAATGGGGGAGTAGCAGCTAAATCCTTGCTCAAAATTCATAACTTCCCAAACCCAATGCTTGACGAGATCGACTATCAAAACTCGGATCGATTTCCTTCGCCTTTTGAAAATAAGCGCGAGATTCGGCATCTTTTCCTAAAGTCTGAGCGATCGCACCAGCCCGGTAAAATATCCCTGCATCCCGAATTCCCGATCGCACAATTTCGGCCATCACCCGATCGGCTTTTTGGAATTCCCCAGCGCTAAAAAGCGCCCAGGCGTAGATATCCAGCGTTACAGCATCCCTGCGAATTTTCACCTCATCCTGCATTAACAGCAGCGCTTCAGCGACATCCTGCGATCGCCCTTTTTCCAGCAACAAACTCGCCAAATCGCGCCGATGTCCAAAACCGCCAGAAACCTGTTCCTGTCGCAGCCCAGCTTCTGCTTTGTCGCGCAGTCTCCCCGAGGATCTCGCATCTCCCTGCAAATCCTTCACCCTCGCCATACCGCGATCCACCAGGCGATCGAACACCGTCGCAGCCTGGCCAGAATAGGCAGAAACCTTGCTGTAATTAGCCTCTGCTTCCCGATAATTGCCTTGGCGCGCCTCCAAATCCGCCAAATAAATCAGCGCTAGCGGGTATCGCGGAACTAACCGCAGCGCTTCCAAAAATAGCGCTTTCGCCTGCACAAACTGCCCGCGGCGGGCGTAAAATCGACCTAAGAGCGATCGAACTCGCGCCGATCCAGCAATCTCTCCCGGTTCCTCCGCAGCCATTGCTTGCTGGTAATCCTGCAAAACCTCCGCATCTCGCCCCTGAGACTCTCTCACCAATGCTCTTAATGTGAGAGAGCCTAAGTTAGGAATCCTATTAACTAAGGTTTCTGCCGCTATACTTGCCTCACTAAGCTTTCCCGTGGCTAAGTGAGATGTAACGGAAAGGGCGATCGCATCTTCATTGTCAAAACCCACCTGTTTCGCAAAGCGCAAAGCCGTCGCAAAATCGTGTCTAGCCTCAGCAATTCGAGCTAAAACTAGCAGCGCACCTTTGTTGTCAAAAGGCAAAAGGGCGATCGATCTTTGGGCCGCTTGTTCGGCTAATAAAAACCAACCACCTTCCCCAGTTACGCGAGCCATTTTCAAATAAGCACTCGCCAAAGCAGCCCGATTCAAACCACTCTGGGAATCCACAGCCAATCGCTGCTGGTAAAAAGCCATTTCTTGCTGAATAGCTTCCTTTTGATTCGGATTATTTCTCAAAGTTGCCGAGAACTGATAGCGGTAATTAGCATCAAGATTTTTCGGAGTTTGGTTGGCAAGTTTTTCTGAGATTTCACGCAGATTAGGCAGCAAATTAACTGCGACAATTCCCACTATCGGCAGTCCGATCAGAAGCAGCCACCAGAAAATATCAGATTTAGGTTTTTGTGATTTGTTCGCTGTCATTATATTGTAGGGTGCGTCATTATTAAAAAACATCTTTTATTGTGGAACAGCTATCCAGCCATCAGCCATCGGGTGCAGCGGATGAGTGCAAGCAAATATGTTTGTAGGGGCGAAGCATGACCGCAGTCAATATGAGATGATAACTAATAACTTATAT
>NZ_JAUBOJ010000492.1:0-4645 GCF_036700185.1 Microcoleus sp. BM001215392
TACGGAGGTCATGCTTCGCCCCTACGGATATATTCGCTTGCATTGAGATGCACCCGATCAAAGGTTTGTAGTGAGGGCTTCAGCCCTTCTGATTGCGGACTCGCATTCCTCACTACAAACGAATTTGTCAGCGGATTTGTGGAATTGCGAGGGAGAATCTAGCACTATATAAGGCGCATCTGGCATTACTTAAAATAGAGAGCTGCTTCATATAAAACTTTTTCTTGATGGGTTAACAAAGTGCAGTCAGAAAGCGGGTAAGCGATACAAGTAACAGCATAGCCAGCTTGCAATTCTGAGGGCTTCAAAAACTTTTGTTCGCTTTGGTCGATTTCACCGCTAAGCAGTTTGGCAACGCAAGCAGAACACTCTCCTTGCTTGCACCCATTCGGCAAGCGGATGCCGGCATCTTCTGCCATATCTAGGATATACTGGTCGTCCGGTACGGCGATCGTGCGATCGAGCGATCGCTCCTCATTCACCAGCCGAACTTGATAAACTGCCATTTTTTCCTTATTCCTCGCGAAAGGGCGGGTTTACGATGCTGTTAGTCCTAACAAATATTTCGGGTAAAACCCGCCCCTACACCTAGAAATGGCGGATTTATATCGTGTATATCTAGACAATTGCTTCTTGATAATCTAGATTTTCATCCAGATAGATAGCGCGAATATCCTGCGGCAAATTTGACTCTAAAGTTTGATATCCTTTTTGCAGCAAAGCCTTAACTTGAGCGGGCGAAATAGCTTCACCTTCAGCTTGCAAATAAGCTGCAATTCGAGTTTCGCTCCAGCGGAAAGTCTGGGCCATCAACACGACTAAACGCGGCAGTGGCGCTAACAATTCTAAGGCTTGTCTGACGTAACACCACAGGGGAGGCGAAGCGGATTGTAAAGAGTAGTGAATCGACTCAACTGGGGGTAATTCGGCTTGATTGATGCAGACAGCGGTGACATTAATCAGCCAATTTTGGAGACTGAGATTGTCGCCATCAGGAGCTTGGGTTTCGCGGCGCAAATCGAGGCCTCGGAGCTCGTGATAGATGTGCTGCCAGGTGTGGGCGAACAGGTAATCGCCTTGTACGGGCGATCGCACGGAATGGCGGATCAGGGAGTGTACAATTTGAGCGTAGCGGCAAAAAATCGCCGTGAAGAAGCGGCCCTGATCGGGATGGTTTTGAAATAGGGTCAATAATTCCCGATCGCTGTGATGGAACAGGGATTTGACCACAGGGTGGTTGAGTTCGGAAAAAACAGGTGTTTGCACAATTGTTCTGTAAAGGTTTTGGGAATCAATGCTGGTGCAGCACGATTCTACACTACGATCTACATTTGATGCAACTGCTGAAAAAGTGTTGATATTTAAATCAATTTAATTATATAATGAAGTTGTAGGTGATGCTGCATTAATGTAAATTGATACATATAAATTCTATGTATCCAGCGCACCTCAAAAGATAATTAGTTGTTTCAAGGGTCAAGTGTTTGTATGTCTAGCATTAATACTGGTATTGAATCGACAGTTAGAATCTGGAACTCGTCGCTACCTTTGCTTAGAGTGGACTTTTCGGTGACAGTTGTTACATAAAGTGAGTCCATTGTCGATTACGAATCGAAACTCTGGGTAATCCGAGAACAGTTTTATGTGATGAGCCTCTAGATTGCCACCTCGATTATCACCGCAATGTTGGCAGGTATAACCATCTCTTTCAAACACACCCTTGCGCCAATCTATGTATTCAGGAGATTGCCTCAATGCTATGTTTTCAGGAGTGATACCACCTTTCCAATTAGGATGTTTGACTCCACGCGCTGCTTTTTCAATAGTGCGCTGGCGAATATAGCTTTTTTGCTCTGATGAGCAAGGCTTGCCAAGTCGGTTTGTGTTCCCATATCTCGATAAACTCATTTTTTGACATGACGTAGTGCTGTGCTTCTTTCCTTTAAATGGGGATGTCTTGCCTTTAGTGTCCTTGCGAACCTCGACTCGGCCACATTGAAGGCAGCTAGCTTTTAATCCATCGCCACGGCTTTTATCTTTGGAAAACTCAGTTATTTGCTTCCAGCCTTTGCACTTGGTGCACCATTTTAAACCAGCATCTAGTTTAGTTAAATACTCTTCGAGTGAAATCCCAAGCCTTGCTGCTGCTGCTTTAATCGCGCCTTGTCTGCTACCCATAACCCATATTTAATTTGTACATTTACTTTAATCTATCCCAAAAATATTACCTGAGTCAATAAATAGGGTATATAATAAAAGATGCCAAGTGCGATACCGATAAAAACAAAAAAGGAGTAAGTAAATGTCTAACATTAATACTGCAATAGAATGGTGCGATCGCACGTGGAATCCAACAACTGGCTGCGATAAAGTCAGTCCCGGCTGCACCCATTGTTATGCCGAAGCATTAACAAAAAGGTTTCACACTAATTTTCCTAACGGCTTTGATTTAACACTGCATAGAAATCGCTTGGAAGAACCAAAACGCTGGAAAAAGCCTAGCCGTATATTCGTAAACTCGATGAGCGATTTATTTCATGAAGAAGTGCCAATAGATTTTCTCAAAGAAGTTTTTGAGGTAATGCGTGAAACTCCTCATCATATTTATCAAATTCTTACCAAGCGAGATAAACGTTTAGAAGAGTTAGCTTCTCAGCTTGAATGGTCTGATAATATTTGGATGGGCGTATCTGTCGAAAATCAAAGTTATGTTCATCGTGTGGATTCTTTGCGAAAAGTCAATGCAAAAGTACGCTTTTTATCCTGCGAACCACTTTTAGGGCCATTACAGCTTGATTTAACCGGAATTCACTGGGTAATAGTTGGTGGAGAATCGGGACAAAAACACCGTCCCATGCAGGTAGAATGGGCGCAAAGTATTCGGGATCAGTGTCAGGATGCTAGAGTCGCGTTTTTCTTCAAGCAATGGGGAGGTAGAACACCTAAAGCTGCTGGGAGACTTCTAGATGATAAAATTTGGGATGAGATGCCAAAAGCTGAGAATAAACAGAGACAAAAATTGCTTCGGTAATCGAAGATGAATAAATGCTAGTAACAGAGGCTAAATGATTACAACTAAAATTTAATAATCATATTATTCTAGTATTTTTAGCAAACTCTTTAGTGTGTAAGGCTTTTTAGAACCAGGTTTTTGTATCTTTAACATCCCTTCTTGATACAGTGAACCGAGAATATCGTTGTAATGCTGAGTTCTTTTTAAACAACCCAAATCATTCAATTTTAAAATAATATGAGTAATTACATCTTCAAAAGATTTCCATTCAGATTTGATTTCACGCAAGATTTGGATAGATTGTGTTTTAATTATAGCGATGCGTCTTTTCTGTTCTGCTTCCCATTCTTTATCAAGAAATTTTTCATTTCCTTGATAATTATCTTGAAAAAACAATAATTTATCTTCATCATAAACAAAATCATTCAGAAAATCACCAAATGCTTTTTCTGGATGATTACTGCCGACTACAATACTATATTGAGGTCTGATATTAATATAAGTTTCCTTAATTTCAAAGCTGGTTACACCTTTAAAACCGCCTTCTTTTCTCATTCTTTCCTTGAAGTATTCAAGCGCCCACCTTTCAAACTCTTGAGGTTGATCTTTGAGTTGAAGCCACTTTGGTTTCCAGTCCATATCAGAATCAACACCTAAAAGATTAGTCAAATTTTTCATATAACTCTCGGCAGTTTGTTGTTCTTTGGAATTGGCATAGGTAGTTTTATAATGCCCAGCATTACGAGCTACTTGTATATTGTGAAAAAGCAAAAATAATTCGCCTTTATACTGGCTTACATAATTTCCTATATCACATATAGTATCGAAACTTATTCCTTTAACAGCAAAGATATCAAGAAAAAATAACGTAGGATAGCTTTCTAAATCTTTGATTAGCTCTGGAAAAGCAACCTCAAATCTTTGAGGTTTATATATTTTATGTGACAATCCCTCAGCTACAGTTTCACAGTTTGCCCGAAGCTTTTTGTTGAAATCCGGCTTAGACTCTACAAAAAAACATCTTAAATTTACACGCTTCTCTTGTTTAAATAGTTTAGCACATTTAAGAGCTATTAATGGTGAGCCATCAGTGTTTTCAAATTCATGCTTATACTTATTTGACCAAAATTTTGAATTGTTTACAAAATCTTCGATCCCTATTCCTTCTGTATATTTTCCTATTCCTGCGAACCCATCGACATAATTTAGATAATCTGATTGATAAGGTTTATTTCCGCCAAGATTGTAACAAAAAGACTGAATATACCTCAGCATAATCCGATGCTTTGATGCTGACCATGACCGTTTTCGAGTAAAGTAATTTTCTGAGTTATTTGGTTCTTCTGGATATAGAGGTAGAGATAGTTGATCGCCTTCCATTTTTTACAGCAGCGGTATTATAGATTGTGTTTGAATTTATTTGGTAAACCAAGTCTAGCATAAAAAAGAGATATGTTAACATTAAAAAATGTAATCCTATTTTAATTTTCCCTGCAACCACCATAACCTCCGCCGCCAGGAGTCTCAATGACAAACACATCCCCGGGCTGCATTTCGACACTCGCGGTACTCCCCAGTTCCTCCACATTTCCATCAAATCTTTCAACATAATTTCGCCCAACTTTCCCCGCT
>NZ_JAUBOJ010000493.1:0-4644 GCF_036700185.1 Microcoleus sp. BM001215392
GCGTTCCTCCCCATGTCTAAAGCTAGGGGCTTCCCGCTCGTTTTTCGGTGAAGGGATTTGCCCGTATATTTTTTATTTTTGCTGGGGGCAACGGGCGATCGCATCATCCGCGAGAGAGATTTGTGGATGCTGTTAATTGTTAATTGCAACTACAAATCATAGTTAATAATTTAATTTAGTGCTTACGAGTGACTCAAAGCCGCGAGTGAAGGATTGTTGAGCCGCCGGGGTGCATCTGGTTTTTGAAGCCTGAAGAAGCATGACCGCAGATAAGTTATTAATTATCATCCCATATTGACGGAGGTCATGCTTCGCCCCTACGGATATATTTGCCAAAGTTAGATGCACCCGAGTCGCCGTCTGGTAAAAATGCGGTAATTGCTGGCTGAACGATCAAAATAATGCACTTGGCTTTTGGGATTTTTAAAGTCCCAAAAGCCTTTTTACCTAATTATTTGACTACCAGCCACTGACAAATCAAGACACTATCTACCAATGCGATTAACCTTGCAAAACTTCAATTAAAGCATCGCCCATTCCCCGACAGCCAATTAGTTTCATGCCTTCCGACATGATATCACCAGTGCGATAACCTCGATCCAAAACTTCCACAACTGCTTGCTCGATTTTATTAGCAGCTTCCGGCTGATTTAAGGCGTAGCGCAACATCATTGCTGCGCTTAAAACTTGGGCGATGGGATTAGCTTTATCTTGTCCGGCGATGTCCGGTGCAGAACCGTGTACTGGTTCAAAAACTCCCGGGCCGCTAGCACCTAAACTAGCAGAAGGCAGCATCCCAATACTACCAGTTAACATCGCCGCGGCGTCCGAAAGAATGTCGCCGAATAAATTGCCCGTGACAATTGTATCGAACTGTTTGGGCCAGCGAATTAACTGCATGGCTGCGTTGTCAACATAAAGGTGAGAAAGCTCCACATCAGGGTATTCTGAAGAAAGGGCAATTATGCGATCGCGCCACAGTTGCGAAACGTCCAAAACATTAGCCTTATCAACGGAACACAGCCTTTTGCTGCGCTTCCGGGCCGTCTCAAAAGCCACGCGCCCGATGCGGTCAATTTCCGACTCGGTGTAAGCCATCGTATTCACACCGCGTTTTTCCCCGGTTTCTGTTTCAAAAATGCCTTTTGGTTTGCCGAAATAAATGCCGCCGGTGAGTTCGCGGATCACCATAATATCCACACCTTCGACAACTTCCCGCTTCAAACTAGAAGCATCAATCAATTGCGGTAAAATAGTTGCAGGACGCAAATTTGCAAACAATCCCAATCCGGCGCGCAGTCCTAACAATCCAGTTTCCGGGCGCTGTTCGCGGGGCAAATTGTCCCACTTGTAACCGCCGATAGCTGCTAATAATATAGCATCGCTGTCGCGGCACTTAGAGAGAGTCTCTTCCGGTAGCGGATTGCCTGTGGCGTCAATAGCAGCGCCGCCCATTAATGCTTCTTGAAATTCAAAGCCGATGTCCAATTGTCTGCCGACAAGTTTCAGGACATCTACCGCTACAGCGATAATTTCAGGGCCGATGCCGTCTCCGGGTAAAAGAGTGATGCGGTAGTTTTGAGTCATATCGATTTAGGAGTTTTGATTTGAGATTTGTGATTGAGTTGACTGGAATTATTTGGCAATCCAAGACATTCTCAGAAGGCTATAATCATATCAGGATAAGCAACCTCAGAATTCATTGTCAGGAACCCAACTCTAAAGAGATTGGGCTTGCAAGAGAAATCAAGTAAGCCATTCTGACCAGCCTAAGTCTTAACTGACTACGTTATTTGGGTCACGACACCCTGTGGATGCGACGCCAGTCTCCTGCTCTGTCGAAGAAGTGGTTAAACAGTTTTAAGGTCACTGAAACAGTGCTGCTAGCCCAACAAGCCCTTATAACATTGACCGACAAGCGAACATTACCCCGCTTTCTTAGCCTCCACAAGAGCAAACATTATGCGTACAGGGTTGCAAGGTTTGAAACGGTAACTGTCCTGTTGAAAGTGCATTACAAAAGTACACCAAACCAAGCAACTCCAAGGCGGTAATGGAAAGAAAGATTCAAGGCGGTTGAAACCGCCCGGGTCGTTTCCCTCTCAGGTCTAAAGACTCTGAGTTTCTCACTTACCGAATAGTTTTATGACATTCCCGACTTACCCGCCTGCTCAAGCTGAACCGCCTCTAGACCCCCGGCAGAGTTTGCCAACAATGTATGATTTACCTAGCGAAGACCCAAAGGAGTCCGGTTTGCCTGATACATTTCATTTAGATCAGCCGCAACTCTTGGAATTCACGTTTTTACCACCGGGATGGGATGCGGAGCAAGTATTTACAGCCAGCGACCTAAATTTGTATTACGATGCAACACAGCCGCGCTGGCACAAACGCCCGGATTGGTTTGCTGCGGTGGGTGTGCCCAGGCTTTATCAAGGGCGCGATATGCGTTTGAGTTATGTAGTTTGGCAAGAACGGGTAAATCCGTTTGTGGTGGTGGAATTGCTGTCGCGGGGAACTGAGGATGAAGATTTGGGGCGGACTGTTCAGCAAGCTGGGGAACCGCCGACTAAGTGGCAAGTTTATGAACAAATTTTGCGGATTCCTTACTATTTTGTGTTCAGTCGCTACACGGATGAATTGCGAGCTTTTCATCTCGTAGGTGGCCACTATGAACCAGCAGAATTAATTGATGGGCGGTTATTTATTCCTGAGTTGCAGTTGAGTTTAGGTTGGTGGCAAGGCATTTATAAGAGTATGAATCGTTTGTGGTTGCGGTGGTTTACTGCCGAAGGAGGGTTGATTTTGAGTCCGGGTGAAAGGGCAACGGCGGCGGAACGGCGACTGATAGAATCTCAACAGCAACTGATAGAATCTCAACAGCAACTGATAGAATCTCAACAGCGAGAGGAAAGGCTAGTGGCGCGGTTGCGGGAATTAGGTATCGATCCTGAACAGTTGGTTTAATAGCGATCGCACCCCAGTCTGAAAAACCCAGTTTCTTCCGATATTTCTGGTTAATCAACCCAAATTTTCCCAGAAACCGGGTTTCTAGTCCCGATGGGTAAGTCCTGCTTGATTTGATTTTGGCGGCGGGTTCGCGTACCCACCCCACAAGAGTTTCAAGAAACACGATTGTGCAAATTAAATGCAGTACAACTTAATGGCTCGCCCATAACCCCTTTTCAAATCCTCGAATCTGCGTCACAAGATTGAAATAAAATAACAAAAGTTCGATCGCACGCACGTATCAAAAAATCGGCAAGGAGTGGCGGAGTGACAGAGGGCGAAGGCATAGCAACACCAGCACAGATTGACAATCGGGACTATTCATGGGCATTTTGGCCAATCGTCCCCATCTATCCCTACAGCAGGCGGCGGACAATCCGCAAGGAAATAGTCAAAGACAAAATCTGGACTTTTGACCAATTACAAGGCATTTTCTATGTAATTGTGCCGATTCGGATGACAGTCATCAAACTCGAATCCGGAGGCCTTCTCGTCTACGCCCCCGTCGCGCCGACTCCTGAGTGCATCCGCTTAGTAAACGAGTTAGTCTCGGTACACGGCGAAGTTAAGTATATCTTGCTGACAACAGTTTCCGGCATCGAGCACAAGGTATTTGTCGGGCCGTTTGCGAGGTGTTTTCCCCAAGCGCAGGTGTTTGTGGCGCCGCAGCAGTGGAGTTTCCCCGTCAATTTGCCGCTGAGTTGGCTCGGTTTACCCGCCAAACGCACGTCTGTACTGCCCTCTGACAGCAGCAACACGCCTCTTGCAGATCAATTTGACTGGGCAATCCTGGGCCCGATCGACCTCGGTTTAGGTTTCTTCGCCGAAGTTGCCTTATTTCACAGGGAATCGCGCACGCTAATGTTAACAGATTCCGTGGTTTCCATTCCCGAAAACCCGCCCGCGATCGTCCAACTCGACTCGTACCCGCTGCTGTTTCACGCCAAAGACAGCGCCTTGGAGGTAGTGGCAGACACCCACGAAAATCGGCGCAAAGGGTGGCAGAGAATCGCCTTATTTGCCATGTATTTTCGCCCCAGCGTGCTGGAAGTGCCGCCGTGGTCGGGGGTGTTGGCTAGCGCGTTCAAAGCGCCAGAACGCTCTAGAAAAGCTTATTTTGGGTTGTATCCGTTCCAGTGGAAAATTGACTGGGCGCGATCGTTCGAGGCTTTGCGCGGAGGAGGGCGGTTGTTGGTGGCGCCGGTGTTGCAGACTTTGATTCTCAACCGCGCGCCGCGGGAGACTCTGGATTGGGCGGATCGAGTCGCGAGTTGGGATTTTGATAGAATTGTACCTTGTCATTTCGAGAGTGCGATCGACTGCCAGCCGCGTGAATTTCGGCAAGCTTTCTCGTTTCTGGAAAAACACTCGGCTGTTAATTCTTTACCCGAAGATGATTTTAAATTGCTGAGGGTGATTGATGCAGGTTTGAATAAAACCGGGTTAGTTCCGCCTGCAAAAGATCGAGTTTAATTTGAAATTTTGCACCATTTTAAATACAGCAGATCCCAGTATTTTTAAGTACAAAAAATCGCCTATTTTCCGCAAAAAAAGGGACGGTGGAGTGTGTCTACTTCCCATATATAGCGATCCTAAATCATTTGCAAAAAAATCTGGCTTCACTAATTGTGATTA
>NZ_JAUBOJ010000494.1:0-4557 GCF_036700185.1 Microcoleus sp. BM001215392
CTCTTGTTTCCCCCCCTTGGTAAGGGGGCGTTAGGGGGGGTAAATTCCCCCTTTGCACCTTCATTTTATGTGCAGTTTGCCAAGTCCGAATAATCACCTCTCCGACTCTTCCCATCGCCTGCGAGTCAGAAGAAATCATACTAAACGCACCCAAATCGTGCAAGATATCCTCAGCAGCAATAGTTTCCCTTCTAATTCTCGACTCAGCAAAAGCCACATCTTCAGGAATCCCCCGATCTAAATGGTGGCAAACCATCAACATATCTAAATGTTCTTCCAAAGTATTGACAGTATAAGGGCGAGTCGGATTAGTAGAGGAAGGCAAAACATTAGCTTGGCCGCAAACTTTAATAATATCCGGTGCGTGTCCGCCGCCAGCACCTTCTGTGTGGTAAGTGTGAATAGCCCGATTTTTAAACGCAGCAATTGTAGCTTCCACAAATCCGGCTTCATTCAGAGTGTCTGTGTGAATTGCCACTTGCACGTCGTACTCGTCAGCTACATTTAAACAATTGTCGATCGTTGCTGGCGTAGTTCCCCAATCTTCGTGAAGCTTCAAACCCATTGCACCGGCCAAAACTTGCTCGACTAATCCTTGAGGTTGACTGCTATTTCCCTTACCTAAAAATCCCAAATTCACCGGGAAAGCATCGGCTGCTTGCAGCATTCTGTACATATGCCAAGGCCCCGGAGTGCAAGTCGTGGCGTTTGTACCCGTTGCTGGGCCAGTGCCGCCGCCGATCATGGTAGTGACTCCAGAGGCGATCGCCACTTCGATTTGTTGCGGGCAAATAAAATGAATGTGAGTATCAACTCCCCCCGCCGTCAGAATCATTCCCTCACCAGCAATTACTTCTGTACCGGGCCCGATAATAATATCTACCCTATCTTGAATGTAAGGATTTCCAGCTTTGCCAATTTTGAAAATTTTGCCATCTTTAATCCCCACATCTGCCTTGACAATTCCCCACCAATCCAATATTAAAGCATTAGTAATTACCGTATCAACAGCACCATCAGCATTAGAAATAGGTGACTGTCCCATGCCATCGCGAATGACTTTACCGCCGCCAAATTTAACTTCATCCCCGTAGGTTGTGAAATCTTGCTCAACTTCTATGAATAACTCAGTATCAGCTAACCGCACGCGATCGCCCGTTGTCGGCCCGAAGGTTTCCGCGTAAGCGCGGCGATCCATTCTGTAACTCATGCTTTCTCCTAATATAAATAATTTTTTAGTTGGCAGTTGAGGCTAACTTAAATTATACTATGTACCGAGTTATTCAATCTCAGTTAGCAAATATTTACAATATTTGTGCGATCGCACGTTTTGACCAATAATGAAAATTACTCCAGCATTTTCTTGATTTGCTTTTTCAAAACATTCACATCCACCATCATATCCATACCAATAAAACTCCAATCTTCCGAATCTTCGTTGTCATCAACCATCCGATAGTATTCTAATCCCAAGAGCTGCGAAATGTAATAAAAATATGGTGGAGTATACCCTCCATAAAAGCATTCCAATACTTTCGTTCCCGGCTGACACCACAGCAGATTTGTGAAACCAGCACCGTGAGGGCCAACAACCACCTCCGCTTCTGCAAACAGGCGAATTTGTTCATCCACAGTACGCGAAGTATCTTCTAAAATTTCAAAATCAAACTCTTTCAAAACCTCTCGTACTTCTGCCTCATTTTTAACCTGGCGCCGCCCGCTTCTAGACACATAAAGTTTTCTGTGAGGCTTGACATTTTCCTTAAGACAGAATTTGTTCCGCAACAAATCTATATCGTAAGGACTGGGAAAATACCAATCTTGATTGTTTCCCACCACCACGCTTTCTGCATGATATCCCGTATCTCTAGCGCGAGTATCGATCAGAGAACTTTCAGGAATACCAAGTTTGCTAATAAATCCCGACTCAAAAACTGTATGGCGCAGAGGATAACAAATTTTTGCTTCTTGCCAAATTTCCTTACCTAAAGCCTGTTCTATCCGACAAAGTTTAGCGAGTACAAAAATTACATAATCGTAATAACTGCACCACAAATGTGACCAAGGAGCAACTACCAGCGGATATGTAATTTGGTGGGGTCTGTAAGGCCATTCCAGAATTCCGGCACCGCTAATCCGAAAATCTAAGTCTAACAGCAATTTGTGATTCAGCAGCGTGTTGCCAGACGTACAAATAGTCAGAGAATCTATTTGTTCATTCAGCGAAACTTTCCAAACATAATCTGGGTCAAAAGAAACGGTTGTTTCTGTAGTGAAAAACCGAGAAGGCAATCCATTTACTGAGGTTAGTGCAGGTATGTTGATGGGTTCGTGGTGCTGTTTGTAAACGATGTTGTCGTCTAGCAATTTGATGCTGGTACGCCGATCTAATGGGGTTCTCCAAACACGCCTCGATGTTGATAGCAAACTCTGTTTCAACATTTGTTTGATTTGGTCAACTAATTTTGGGTTCATCACGGGCTTTTACTGTGTATGTTTGCACTCTTAACAACCAGTGTCGATCGCAAACTGTCGATTTTAACTCGCTCAAAAGTCTGAAAATTTCATCGCAAAACGAAGCAACTCATGCACTTATACAGAAAGCACAGACAAAGTTTTGAGATTGCTTTGTCACTCTTTCTGCCTAGGGCTACGGGCGACTTTTAACTTAAAAATAAGTTGTGAAAAATTCTTTAATTTAATTAAAATTTAACACTCGCGAACGCTTTTCTTCTTATGCTTGAGCATCCAGATGACCGTTAACTTTTGAGTTGAAGCCGTAGACTTGACGGCTACCAACAAACGGCACTAATTGCACTTCCCTTTCATCTCCCGGTTCAAATCTGACTGCTGTACCCGCAGGGATATCCAAGCGCATTCCTTTTGCTCGTTCTCGATCGAATGCTAAGGCTTCGTTCGTCTCATAGAAGTGATAGTGGGAACCGACTTGTATAGGTCGATCGCCCGTATTTCCGACCAGCAGCCGCAGGGTTGGGCGATCGGCATTTAACTCAATTTCGCCTTCTGAAACAATCATTTCTCCCGGAATCATATCTGTCTCCTGTGAATATATCCAGTTAAATATTTAACGAATAGGATCGTGTACTGTGACCAACTTTGTTCCGTCGGGAAAAGTTGCCTCAACTTGCACTTCTTGCACCATTTCTGGTATCCCTTCCATCACATCTTCTCGCGTCAGCAAAGTTGTGCCGTAACTCATTAAATCTGCGACGGTGAGACCATCTCTTGCTCCTTCTAAAATGGCGGCGGAAATATAAGCTAGTGCTTCGGGATAATTTAATTTTAAACCTCTTTGTTTGCGGCGCTCTGCTAGCAGGGCGGCGGTAAAAATCAGGAGTTTGTCTTTTTCTTGGGGGGTGAGTTGCATTTTTATTTTGGTGAAGGCGATCGCATTATTTATGAGTTTTCAACTATCAGCAGCCGTAATTATCGCTAATTACATCCGATAACCCAACGATAGTGTTAAAATCCGGTTTGTGTCAAGGTGGTACGTAGTTGATTTTTGGACTTTAGCAAAGAACCGGAAAAAGAATGTTTGCCGTGAAGCGAAGCTATCCCGCAGGGAATCGCATATTTTTTGTGGCAAAACTCAGCTATATTGTCGCAAGGAAAGTTTATTGGAAGTTGTATGTCTTGTACTGGGAGCCGGTATTGCATTTGATTTGTTGCAGCAGGAATAGAAACTACGTGAAACTCCGAAAGAATGTTATTTTATCCAAACTCTGGGAAAACAGCAAGGGCGTTCTAAAAAAGACAGACGCAGCAATTGCCAAATGGCGATAAACCAGTCTCTGGCGGCAGCAGTGGAGGAACCGCGATACCGGCACAGCAAACCGTTGGGAATGCGAGTAACGCCGGTTGCAGAATTAACTGCCGCAGATGCGGGATAAATTGTTTCTTCGCAGCGTAAAGCTCGCACTTTTTCTACCATCTCGGCTGTGACTGGTTCGCCGATCCAAGCCAGAGTAGCGACTACGGGTTTTTCTGCTAAACCGTGAGCACTTTCGAGCATTTTAGACCCACCTTTTAGCCATTGTCTATCAATCCACAGAGGCTTGTTTTGCTGCCAGATTTCGGTGTGCGATCGCCATTCTCCAGACACAAACTTTTCGCCCCTAGCACTGCGTCCAAACCGGGTGATTTCCCACAGCAAAATACTCGCTTGCGGCGCTAATTTTACCTGCAAATCTTGCCGATAGATGGCGCCGTCGAAAACGATTGTTTCTTGGGGCAGCCATTCCAAATTAGCGCCAGCATCTATTTGAATGTCAATATTTTGTTGTGCTAACTGTCCGCTGCTGCGATAGATTTTACCAGCGGCGGCGGTGGTAATTAAAGCTTTGGCGTTTGGTTGGAGGTGGAAATTGAGCGAAAGGCGATCGCCCCCGACAACTCCCCCAGCCGTGTGCAAAACTACACTGTGACAAACTTCTTTCCCTTCAGGATAAAACGGACGCTGCACCTTGAGGGGCGCTTGCATTTGATTGTGAATAATTTTAGTGGCGCCGTCACGGTTTGCATAGGCTAAGTTGAGGT
>NZ_JAUBOJ010000495.1:0-4550 GCF_036700185.1 Microcoleus sp. BM001215392
TCTGACATCTGCGGTTTCTGTATCGATCGAAGACTTATGCAATTCAAGTCTATTGTAAACCTGACCTATATTGTTGAGAATTGTCCCTTCAATTCCTCTGTCACCCGCGGCTTTGGTAGCAATCAAAGCTTGCTGGTAATACTCCAAAGCTTGAGGATACTTTTGCTGATTATCATAAACTGAACCCAGGTTGTTGAGGATGATACTCTCACCAATCTTATTGCCTGTCTCTTGAGCAATAACCAAAGCTTCCTCGTATAACTTCACAGCTTGGGAATCTAAACTTAAAATTCTGTAAACTCCAGCCAGATTGCTGAGACAATTTCCCAATCTTTCTAGCTCTCCTAATTCTCTGTAAATGGCTATCGCTTGCTCGTAACTTTTTAAAGCTTGGGCATATTTACCCAAACTGCTGTAAACTGATGCCGTGCCGTTGAGGGTGATAGCTTCACCTTTTTTGTCGCCTATTTCTTGCCTAACAGTTAAAGCTTGATTGTAAAACATTAAAGCTTTGTCGTACTGTTCTAAACTATCGTAAACTGTGGCAATGCTATTTAAAGTTCTGCCGATTCCGGC
Organism: Microcoleus sp. BM001215392; assembly: GCF_036700185.1. NCBI lineage: Bacteria > Bacillati > Cyanobacteriota > Cyanophyceae > Oscillatoriales > Microcoleaceae > Microcoleus > Microcoleus sp. BM001215392. The sequence goes on from NZ_JAUBOJ010000495.1 coordinate 577, forward strand.
GCTGTCACCGATTTTATGGTAAACTTCTAAAAGCTGTTGAAAAATTTCTAAAGCCTCTCGATATTTACGTTAATTTAACTGTTCAACGCCCTGTTCATTTAATAGAAATGCTGGCAGTTTTAAGTTGGGTGCATTTGGCGCTTGTGCCTGCGCTGATGGGATTTCCCCATAAATTTTATTCACAGCTTCACGAGCGGTAAAAAAAAATAACGCAGCAGCAGCAACAGCCCAACGGGCGCCGCTGGCAGTTTGGCAGATGCGATACAGCAGTTGTTTTTGGGTAGATATAAAATTAATGAGCCCCAGATTTTTACCCATTAGCCATCACTTTTAATGAACCTGAAACCGTTGTTTTTATTACTGGTTTTTTCTGGTTTTTTTCGGCTTTTTTATGGTGTCAAATCAGTAACTTTTTATAGTACCACGCTCGCGGCCGCTGCTAGAGAAGTGCCGCACCACGGACACCCCGCACTCAACTGCGCGTAAGGGGAAATTCGGCTGCACTTGGGACATTGCAAACCGTAGGCTGAAGGCTGCGTCGGCTGGGAAGAACTTTGAGCAGCAGGCGCTGAAAGCAAAACAGTCAGGGGAATCGCAAGGGCACCCGCAGATACTTCCACCACCTCGATTTCTACCTGGCCTAAATGAATGCGGCTTCCCGAACTCAATTTTGCTTCTCCTTGGGCGATAATTTTTCCATCTACTAGGGGCGGGTTGCTGGGGCGCAAATTTCGCACAGCATACTCCTGCAATTCTCGATTAAAAAATATTTCGACGTGCAGCCCAGATACGCTGGAATCGGAAAATACTAGATCGCACTTCGCCGGATCGCGCCCGAGTCTCAGGGTACCGGGATTTTTGGTCGGCTGTCCGTATTGAATCGTTCGAGTTTGATGTACCCCAGCCTCTGTCCATGCTAAAGTGAGCTGGTTTGTCATGATGCTATAGTTTTATGAAATATAAAAAAATCTTAACTGATTTAAATCTAGGACTCAATATTTAGGGTTTGTTTCCGGCTGTTTGCGAGTTTGGGGCGGTTTCCCAGAAAGCAGTCTTCTAGTATTTGTCGGAGAAAATATTCGCAGCACCTCAACAAAAAAGCCCCTAAATAGGGGCTTTTTTAGCTCTGGCTCGCTTGTTTTTGAGCCGCTGACTCGCGCTTCGAGTTTTTCTTTCCCGCAGTATCATTGACCGAGTGCAGCTTGATTAATGATTTGCAGCAATTGCTCAAAACTTATTGCTGCGCGGTTTTCTGGCGTTGCGAAGCTAGGGGTGCGCTGGTGTGGCGTTTTTTGGAAGTGGGGCGATGTATCTCGCTGATTGCGCCAATTCGATCGCCCCACCTCCTCAAACTCCATCATTTCCTACTGCTGAGTCTCTATCTGCAACGATCGCGCTATCTTTCGTTACACCCAAATCCTTAAGAGACTTAGGCTTCGCTTTTGCGGCTTTTGCGGCCACCTTCGCGACCAATTTGAGCCATGTGTTCGCGATTTCTGCTGACAGCTTCGCCACCTTTTTGACCAGCTTCTCTGGCTTCTTCAGGGGTGAATTCGTGTGCAGTTCCTTTCTCGTGCGCAGCTTTTCCGCCTTTGCTAGCAATTGCGCGCTGTTTTTCGGCGTCCATAGAAGCGAATCCGCGTTTGCTTTTCTCAGCCATGACTGTCTCCTTGTTTGTTTTCTGATTTTTTAGCTCGATCGCGCCTTCGCCTCTCACTGTGGTGGGTACTCCCAGTCAGTGGTGAGATATCAGACGGTAAATTATGAAACGTCATCTGACGAGTATAAACTTTTGGTTTAAGTCGCAGGATGAATGTTTGATAATTTACAAATGTGAACTAAAAATAGTTCACGCCCGGCACTCTCTGTCAGAGCCGCCAATGTTTAAGCAGGTTACTGTCTTTCAATCATTCTATTAATCCCCCAACTTTTATACCTCTTTCTCAGGTACAGTCATTCTTTATTTCGTTGGAAGGATGGAACCGAAAGCTGATTGGCGATACACTCATAACATTTTTCTACTCGACGGTGACACCTCAAAAATTCAAAGTCTAAAGAGGGATGCTTTTTTGTCTTTTTACTTTTCCTTTTTTTTGATGCCTTCCGGGCTTGCGAGTTATCCCGATGTTAGTTGATCTGCCGATCGAGTGGTTTCGGGCAAGCGATATCTCGGCGCGCTGCGCAGGACGTACTCGATCGCCTGGATCAAGTCTACCTTATGACCGATCGATACATAAACCGGTTTGATCCCTGTTTGCGTCCTTAGTGCTGCTCCTACAGTTGATCCCTCGTGCAGCAAGGGCTGCCAACTGCCCCGCTCGAACCCTACTTCTGAATGTTCTCCGATAAATTTAGTTTTGGCAACTCCGATCGTCGCAATTCCTGTCAAAACTCCCAAGTGGCAGGCAAGACCGAACCTGCGGGGATGGGCTAGTCCTTGACCGTCGCACAAGATCAAGTCTGGTCTCAAACTGATTTTTTCTAAAGCGTCGAGGACTGCCGGTACTTCTCGAAAAGACAGGAAACCGGGAAAGTAAGGAAAAGCTGTCGGACTGCGAACCACAGCCTGCTGCTGTAATTGCAAGTCGGGAAAGCTCAGAACTGTTACAGCGGCCAGCGATACGCTGTCTGTGCTGTCGTAGCCAACATCTACGCCTGCGATATACCGAACTGTCTCCCGTTGATTTTCGGTAATTACCTCTGACCGGAGCTGTTCTTGAATGGCGATCGCCTCTTCAATTGTCTGCGGCCAAGGGTGTCGCTGCAACATTAGATATCTTTATTTAACCGTTCTCATCTAACCTTAACTTATTTTGTCGCATTTTTAATATCTGATTTTTATCGTTTGTCGCTATAAATTCACGACAGGCACAACGAGTCTTTTTTTATACTTGAAAGGCGTGAGTAAGGCTCGCCGAGACCCATGCTCTAGGATATGTTGATAGTTGATAGTTGATAGTTGATAGTTGACAGCTTGCCCTGTAGTTAGACCGAGCTTGTCAGTCAGCGTCTTGCTCCGACTTGTCTCCCAAGCGTAGCCTCCGTAGCGGAACCTCCGGGAGCCGAAGTAATACCAATTTAAAACGAAATAACAGTATTCTTGTTCCCCCCCTTTATAAGCTATGCTTTATAAAGATATTTCTTAACAACAAAGTTGACAAAAGTAACTACTTGTGTAGGAGCTATTGGGGATCTCGCTTCCGATCTAATATGAATTATCCTGCAAAGAATATTCATTGAGGTCTCGCTCTGTCAATGAGTTCGCTCAAGCGATCTCGGGGTTTTTCCCGATCGCACATTTTGGACAAACAGCAATCTAATGTTTTTCTGCCCCTGGCGGCGGGAACCCAAAATTATCACTTAGTCTGATTTGTAGGGTGTGTCAGCCACTTTTGGCTCCCCACCTGAAAATTAGGTTATGAGGTTAACTTAATAGCGAAATAGTTATCTAAACTTAGTCAAAGCTCGCTGAACAACATAAGTCTAGAATTGATATATAGCGGTTCTCAGAAAAGTGAGGTATGCGTTATGCCCTATGCCCTATGCCCTATTCCCAGTCGTCCGCGAATCTGAGAGCTCGAAAGGCTATAATATCTGCAATGCCGAAAACCAAGGCTCAATTATCCGGTTTGTAAACCGCAGTTCTGTCAGTACTAGCCAGCCTGTTAAGGTCGAGAAGGAAGTCCACAACTCGTTAAATTGGCTGAAAATAGTGGGTGACTCATGGCTAAAAGCTTCAGCTAGAATTGTTTTTTGGATTAGGATGGGCTACATCCGAATTTACGCCTGTGGACAAGTTGCGAGCCGACTCCCTTGGGTGAAGCAGGAAGCAGACCCTTCAAGAGCAATCTTGATTGAATAGTGAGACTTGAGAAAGTTTAGCTAAGTTTTGTGTAGCAGCTGACGCACCTGAAAATACCTATAATGCCGTGCGAGTTCTTGAAGTGCTCGCACGGCATTAAAAGCAAAACCCA
>NZ_JAUBOJ010000496.1:0-4521 GCF_036700185.1 Microcoleus sp. BM001215392
GTAGTAAGGACTTTAGTCCTGCTTTTCCGAGGACTAAAGTCCTCACTACAAACCAGCAATACAGGTTAGTAGAAGGACTAAAGTCCTGCTTTTCCGAGGACTAAATTCCTCACTACAAACCAAGAACACAGGTTTGTAGTAAGGACTTTAGTCCTGCTTTTCCGAGGACTAAAGTCCTCACTACAAACCAAGATTACCGCCCTCGATCTCTGCGGACATAATTATGATTTTATCGTCTAATCTGCTGGAGCGAAACTGATTATAACGACCTCAAATAATCGTAAGCTCTGCACTAAGCGTAAAACCCACAGCAAACCATTACTTAAAACTGCCGCAAAAAGCGCAAATCGCTAGCATAAACCCGGCGAATGTCATCAATTTCATAAAGTACCATAGCAAACCGCTCCACCCCAAAACCGGCCGCAAACCCAGTATATTTTTCTGGATCTAAACCGACTCCTTTAAGAACATTCGGATCGACAGCGCCGCAGCCCAAAACTTCCAGCCATTTGCCGTTCCACTGCAAATCAACTTCCGCAGAAGGTTCTGTAAACGGAAAGTAACTCGTGCGGAAACGAATCGGCAAATCTTGCCCAAACATTTGTCGCAAAAATTCTTTAATCGTGCCTTTCAAATCAGTAAATGTCAGATTTTCACCAATAGCTAAAAGTTCAATTTGGTGGAACACTGCCGCGTGAGTAGCATCGACAGTATCGCGGCGGTAAACGCGCCCGGGAGAGACAATCCGAATCGGCGGTTTGTGCTGTTCCATGTACCGAATTTGCACCGATGATGTTTGAGTCCGCAGCAAGTCGCCACCAGGCAGATAAAATGTATCTTGCATATCCCGCGCCGGGTGGTCGGGCGGAGTGTTGAGCGCCTCGAAGTTGTAATAATCTGTTTCCATTTCCGGGCCGTTGGCGACTGTGTAGCCCAGCCCGACAAATATATCCAGGGCGCGGTCTATGACGGCGTTTAACGGGTGAACGTGACCTTGGGGGCGAAAAATCCCCGGCATGGTGACATCGAGGGTTTCCGAGGCTAATTTTGCTGCAATTTGGGCAGTTTGGAGAGCGGCGCGCTTGTCTTCTAAGTCGGCTTGTAGGGCTTCTTTTACAGTATTGGCGATCGCGCCTACTTTCGGCCGCTGGTCTGGCGGCAGTTTCCCCATCATGCCTAAAATTTGAGAGAGTTGGCCTTTTTTGCCGAGGTAGCCGACGCGCAACTGTTCGAGTTGTTCGAGAGTATTCGCAGTTGCGATCGCACTTTTGGACTCTTGGCCCAGGCTTTCTAGTTGAGTTTCAATTTCGCTTAGTTGGACAGTCATCTTGATTTAAGATTTAAGATTTTAGATTATGGAATTGATGGCGGTTTTGGGCCAAGCTGAGTGTAGCGCAATTTTGGCTCGACTGACTGGTAGATTTTACAACGAACAGGAGACGATCGGCACTGTGGGCGATCGTTGCTACTGTTTGTACAGGGAGCATTTTTGCAATCGGATCGGGCGATCGAGTAAATCAACAACTCACCGATCGGGTTTACCGCTAAAATAATGAAGTGCATTTATATCCAAGCTTCTCTAAATTCTGCCAATTCATCAACTCAATAGTTTCCAACTCAGCAAAACTCAACTCATCTTTCCAAGCATTAATTCCGTTAATTCCAACAGGCTCTAGAGTATTCGGATGCCAGATTATTTGACTGGGCAAAACCAAACCTAACTGAGCATTTTTTTGATAAAAATCCAGCATCGACTCCTGAAAATCTACCCCCAACCACTTGCAAATTCCCGCTAACTGTGCTGACGGCTCACTCACCAAATCTTCATAAGAAACCAAATAAAACTGCTCCCATTTTTGATGATACTTTTCAATAATTTTCACAACTTGATTCCACTGGTGTGTCAGTCCTGCTACAGTTTTTATTCCAGGCCAAACTTCCCCTTTTTCTTCCTCTTTGGCGACTATTTTTTTAACAGAACCGTAACAAGCCCGAAAATCTCGGACAATCATAATTACCTTAACTCCGGGAAAATATCTCCTGATTTTTCCTAATTGATAAATGTGAAAAGGATTCTTGTCTCCCCAAATCGAAGCTGTCGGGTCAAACTGCTGGCGGTAAGTTTGATAAACTAGATCGACTGCTTGGGAATAACTTAACGGCTGGTTATTTGTCAAATTATCTAATAAAAGCTGTCGTTCGACATTCCACTCCCCAAACCTATGAAAATCGTGATTGTAAAGGTCATTTAAAAAATCTTCGATTTGAGGCAGCAAGTCGCTGACAGTACCGTATTTCGACTCTAGGGCCACAAAGAAAAGACTTTCAGGGGGAATGCAGATAGCCGAATGCGCTGTTAGCATTAAACGCAGGAGAGTTGTCCCCGAACGTTCGGCGCCGAGGATAAAAATTGGACTTGATGCGGTTGATGGGTTGCTAGGTCGATTTGTGCGATCGCCCGAAACAGTGATATTATCGATTGTGCGATCGACCAGCTTGGGACGCAAGCGAAATTGACCGACAAGTTCCACTCCCAACTCCAATTTATCATCAAATTTGCGACGCACGAGCGCCTGTTTAACAGCAGTCTGGCATAATAATATCTGTTCGATCCGACACAGGCGAGAAATATTTTGCTGGTGGATGCGATAATAGTAAAGCAGTTTGTCTAGTTTTCTAATTTCTGTAACTTCACTGAGCCGCAAGCACAATTCATAATCGGCGGCGCTAGCAAATTTGGGGTCAATACCACCGCAACTATTGTAAACCGAACGACGAATCAGCCGGAAATGAAAAACCATCGGATCTACTAACAATTGTTCTGGCGAATACAGGATTTTGCATAGTTCCCCTTCCCCACCCACACAGTCGTTTTCATCGATGGTTAAATAGTTGGTGTAAACAAGTCCCACACGAGGATTTTCATCTAAAATAGCAACTGTTTCTGCGAGTGCTTTGGGGGCGAGGAAATCGTCGCTATCCACACAGCCGAAGTAGGGAAATGCAGTTTCTCTAATCGCCGCCATTAGAGAATAGCTGAACCCTCGGTGTTCGGCGGCGAGGACTTTGATTCTGGCGTCGTGTTTGGCGTAGCTGCGGGCTATGTTGAGAGAATTGTCTGTGGAACCGTCGTCCCAAATTATGAGTTCAAAGTTGGGATAAGTTTGAGCCAGAACGCTTTCTATCGCAGCGCCCAGATAGCGTTCTCGGTTGTAGACTGTCATTACAATGGAAATAGGAGTCATATGTAATAGTTTATAATTGATACTTGCGGATTGGTTAAAGAAGTTTTCTCGATTGTTTTGATAGTTGGTTTATCGTTGTGAGAGTCTGTCGATCGTTCTCAGAGTCCGACAGGGGTTAAAAACCCCTGTCTCATAGCGAAAGTCCTCGCTTCAGAGGACTAAAATTCATCGAAATTTCTCTTGTAATTAACAGTCGTCTTTAGACGACTTTTGCTATGAGGCAGGGGTTTAAACCCCTGCCGGAATTGTGGGATGCGGGTTTAATCTCGTTGCTGGGAAGGATTTTTCGGCTTTTCCCATCACAGTTAATAGTTTACCGAAAAATATGGTTATTAACCCCACCTCCGGCGGCCAAAAGTTTTTATAGCACTATCAACTGTCCCTGGTCAACTGTCAACTGTTTCTTTATGCTTGCGTTTGTACAGAAAAAACCGACTGACGATATCTACTTCTAACTCAAATTTATCGCTCAACCCGCGTCTGTGAAGCGCTTGCGAAATTGCTGACTGAGATTCAACAATTTGGTCGAGTTGCTGTTCGACTGTATTTTGGGAATGTTGGCGGTAATAGTAAAGTGGTTTGTTGAGGTGATAGAATTGGGTAATTTCTGAAAGTCGCAAGCAGAAATCGTAATCTTCCGCGCGGTTGTATTCAGAATTAATGCCGCCTATTTGATTGTATAGTTCGTGGCGAAACAGGCGAAAGTGGAAGGTCATAAAATCTACTAACAGTCTGTCTGGAGAGTAGGGTATTTGGCTGCGGTGTCCGAGTCCTTTTACTTGAGTTTTTTCATTAATCGTTAGACAATCGGTGTAGACTGCGCCAATTTCTGGTTGTGCGTCTAATACGGCTGCGGTTTGTTCGATCGCGCTGGGTGCGAGCAAATCGTCACTGTCTACCCAGCCCGTGTATGTTCCTTTGCACATTGTGTGAGAGGCTTTGAGGGCTATTCCCCGGCCTTGGTGGGGGGCGGCGATTACTTGTATTCGGGTGTCTTGCTGCGCGTATTTGCGGGCGATCGCGACGCTGGAGTCAGTGGAACCGTCGTCCCAAATTATCAGCTCAAAGTTGGGGTAGGTTTGGGCGAGAATGCTTTCTATGGCGGCGCTGAGATATTGTTCTCGATTGTAGGTGGTGGTGATGATGGAGATTGGGGATGTCATGGGGGAATGGAAAGCAGTTGGAGGGCGATCGAGCTAGAGGTAAAATGCTTTGATGTTTTGTGCGGGAGTTTGCAGGCAAGTTTTATGGTTAAATCTGATGTTAGCTCTTGTTG
>NZ_JAUBOJ010000497.1:0-4521 GCF_036700185.1 Microcoleus sp. BM001215392
TTTTTCGCGAATCTGCGTGTCGCAACGAATATCTTCGCAAAAACCCGGTTTCTGAGCCCCCGTGCGTAAATCCTGTCATAATTAATCTGCTCTCTCCTCCTCTGTTTCACTGGCTTTCTGAATAATTGAAAACACCTCTCCCGGACACTCCTCACCCGTCAACTCTCGCCAAATTTCCTGAAACTGACTGTCTCCCAACTGCTTGAGCATCCGCCCTAAATTATTGGTATCCGAGCGAACAAATTCAGAGTTATGCTCGATGTCAATGGCTAAGGCACGAATGTAAATTTTCACCGCCTCCGTCGAATTTGAGTGGGCTTCCAGAGTTTCGCCCCATGCAGTTAGAGTTGAGGAAGCTTGAGGCCAATCCTGCGCTGCACTTCTAGCTGGAAATGCTTTTTGGAAATAGGCAACCGCAGTGTCAAAATCTCCTTGCTCTTGGGCTACTATTCCCAGTTGGTGATACTGCCTAGCAGCATTGTAAACATCCCCCACGTCTTCACAAATTTGGAGAGCTTTGTTGTAAAAATCGATCGCATCGTCAAACCGCCGTTGCTCTTGGGCTAACACTCCTAGACTGTTATAGTTGTTAGCAGCGGGGTAAAAATCCCCCGCATATTCTTTAATTTGGAGAGCTTTGTGGTAAAAAGCGATCGCATCATCAAATCGCCGTTCCTTTTCGGCTACCACTCCTAGATTGTGATACGCAACAGCAATATTGTCATTAACGGAGGGGTCATTTAAGGCTGTTAATTCATCCAGAATTTCTTGATAAACGGCTCTTGCTGTTTCCAAGTCGGCACTTGCAAGAGCTTCATTTGCATCTATTATCCGCAGATACATCCAGAAATTAAAGGCATCTTGCCCCTTTCCCTTTGCCTCTGCCAAATGGAAGCCAATTTGATTCAGCGCCCGTTGTCGCAGCGACTTACATTCCGGTTTGCGTCCCCACCGCTCATACACATCTCCCAAAGCTAGCAGAATTACTTGGGAACAAGCCCATTCCTGCTGCTGTTCTGCTAGCCGCAACTGTTGCAATAAATTCGGTTCTTCCACTTGCAGTACAAAGGTTGCCTGTTCCGCATTGCTGATAAGTTTCTCCCAATATTTATGCGCCAATCCTGCGTAGAAAACCAGCAACTTTTTTTCCAGGGTACTGATTACCTCCTGCGAACCCATTTTGTCTAACTGTTGTCGCAGATACCAAGGCAATGCCGGGTGAATTTTGTAAATATTTCCCCCCAAATCTTCCAAATGTTCCAGAATTCCGGCGGCAGTCGCTTCATTCAAGAGTCCAATCCAATCCGATTTCTGCAAATTTTCCCCAAACACCGCCCGATATGCTTGTCCATATCCATCATCAGGATTTGCTGAAAAAGCATGAAGCCAATCTGCATCAACGCGCTCAGAAAATAGCCCTAAAAACGGCAAATGCTGCCGCGCTCGTGCCGACAAATTGGCAAACGAATAATCCAGCGACACCGTTAGAGAGTTCTCTCTCCCTTCCTCCTCCGCACCCTTGAAAGTATCCAATCCCCGCCGCAGCGCCTCAATCAACTGCATCGGAGTTTGCGACTTCAAATGCCGCAACACCACCCTCAGCGACAGCGGATGTCCGCCCAACAGTTTCAGCAACTCCAGATATTCCCCAGGCAATTTCGCCCTGTCAACCCCTGCTTCCCCCAGAATTCGCGCCGCCAACTCTTCCGCATCCGGCTGCACCAATCCCTTTAACTCCAGCAGTTTGTAACCGCAATCCAACCAATTTTCCTCGCGCCGACTGGTAATCAAAACCCAAGATTTTCCCCCGCGCAACTGTTTGAGAAACTGCTGCAAACTATCTCTTTCCGCAGCAGGTAAAAGCGGCTGATTACCCTGGGGAAACCCATTCACCGGTTCAAAATTATCCCAAATCAGCAAACAAGGATTAGTTTGCAAATATTTTCGCACCACATCTTGCTGTTTTTCAGCAGTAGCTGAAGCGAATTTTTCGCCCCACTTTGCCCTACCGATTTGATTGATTACCTGACTCAATCCCGCACCGCTTTCAAAGGAAGTGAAGAAAACGCCACCCGCGCGCCCTTGAGTATCAACTAACCACCGCGAAAAACCTCCAGCTAACTCAGTTTTCCCGACACCTCCCATCCCCTGCAACAGCACGACATGATTTTGTCGAAACGCTCTTTCCAATTGCAAAATATCGTAATCTCGCCCGATAAAACCGTAACCGCTAACTTCTGGCAAATCTACCGCCAGCATAGTCTCTGCATCGCCGCCATCTTCCCACAAATCGTCGGGAACAGTTTTCGGCCGAAAAGGCTGGCAAGGTTCCTGCTGGTACAATACCGGCACCAGCCAATCTTGCAGCGGTAACAGCCCTTTGGGACTGGGGCGCTGCTTCTCGATGGACATAGATTTGCGCCCCGCAGCCACCGCAGAGGCGATGTCTTGTCCCCGCACCAATTCCCCGTACAGTCGCGCCATGAAGTGTTTCGCGCCCGTCGCGTAGACGGAATAAGCCATTGCGACAACGCCTTTGGCGCCCAATTTCACCAACTGTCCCGCCACAGATGAAAAGGGTTCTTCCCCAGCTTGTCCCGATTTGCAAGCATTGAGAATAAACACCGGCACGCGACAATCTGTCAAATATTGAGCAATTTCCCTAGCAGTAACTATTTCCGGTTTGCCATCATTATCTTCAAAGACTAAAACGCCTTCTCCCGATTTTCCATATTGAGTTTGAACAGTTTTGCTGTCAGCTTGAAAGTCGCCATGTCCGTCAAAATGCACGATATGATAAAAGCCTTTGCGGGCGTTCAGTTCGGCTTCAAACTGCTTTAAACTAGGAGGACGCAATACAGTAAGATTTACCTGTTTTTGAATTGGTTTGAGCGCCTCTAACATCGGGCGGGCGATAGTTTGAAAATTAATATCGCGCTCTCCGTAGGGTCGAGCAATCACTAATAAAATATTTAATTGTTCGTCAGACATTGTTCCCAATTCGGCCCGAACTGCATACTCGCTCAGACTGCGATACATCCCCGCCAGCAAAGGTGCGAGAAATTGATAATCTGGAGCAAACAGCAATTCCCAAGGCAAATTGAGGACGGCGGGATTGTCGGAAACAATGCTAATTTCGCACTTATCCAATCCGGCACGCGTCGCTTCCTGAAAAAAGTCCCGCGCTTTCTCGCTGCTGCGAAATACTAACTCAAATAGCTGCTGTCCCCAAGCTTGCAATTTCAGTTCTATTTTTTTAGCATTTTCCGGTTCGAGTCCGTAGGGAAAGCGGAGATATTCTTCGAGATACCAGCGCAAATCGGCTAATGCTTTGCTGTCAAAGGGATGTTCAAAGGCTACGGAAGGGGCGAAACGGGGCGCAGAGTGGCCGCGCTGCCAAAATAGTTGGATTGAATCAGCATCGTGATTAATGCGCAGGGAGTTTTCTGCCATTTTTGTTGCGGCTGGATTTAAGTTATAATTATAGTCAAAGAAACCGGGTTTTTCGGAGTTTCTGTGCTGTCACGAAGTATTTTGGTAAAAACCCGGTTTCTGGGCACTCGTCGCAGTCAAAGAAACCGGGTTTTTCGGAGTTTCTGCGCTGTCATGAAGTATTTGCGAAAAAACTCGGTTTCTGGGCACTCGTCGGTTAAAGAAACCGGGTTTTTCGGGGTTTCTGCGCTGTCACGAAGTATTTTCGTAAAAACCCGGTTTCTGGGCACTCGTCACAGTCGAAGAAACCGGGTTTTTCGGGGTTTCTGCGCTGTCACGAAGTATTTGCGCAAAAACCCGGTTTCTGGGCACTCGTCACAGTCGAAGAAACCGGGTTTTTCGGAGTTTCTGAGCTGTCACTAAGTATTTTGGTAAAAAAAACCAGGTTTCTGGGCACTCGTGCGTAAGTCCTGATTAATTATTCAAGTGTGTTGGTATTGATTCCGGATGGTTTGGGTAACGATAGTTTAGCAATTTGAGAAATTTAGGGAGAATTGGTTGACTCTTCAATTAACTGATTTGGAATGACAATTCGAGGAGTTGTCACCGGAAAATTTCGCTGGTTGCGGGTGACAATGGCATCAATTTGATTGACTAGAGCAATGCTGTACTGAATCGCCTCTTTAAAATCCTTGAAGTTGGAAATTAATGTCTCCGAATAAATCGACTGTTTCCGAAGTTGTTAACTCAAAGCTTCGCTTGACTCTTTCTAAGGTGAAATCGCTGTAGGGCATTTTGCTTGTCTTCCTCGAATTTTCCAAATAAAAGAGAATATAATCTTAGTGTAGTCCTCCTATCTCCGATCGCAAATGAATCTAAAAGAACGCTTGCACGGCCATCTCATTCAAATTGTACGCGATCGCAACCCATACCTCGCCTCCGAAGGGCATTTCTACGTGCAGCAATACATTCGCGAACAGTTGGGACAGTGGGGCACTGTAGAAATTGACGATTTTGCGGTGCGCGGGCGAATTCATCACAATTTGATCTTGGATTTACCCCCCCTCAATCCCCCCCTTGCTAAGGGGG
>NZ_JAUBOJ010000498.1:0-4515 GCF_036700185.1 Microcoleus sp. BM001215392
GGGGGACAAGAGTCTTCTCAAAGTCCCCCGACCTAAGGGGGATTTAGGGGGATCTCCGGGGAATTAACGGTGTTAACTGAACCGTATTGTGATAGAGAGGAGACGGCAGTGCCGTTTCCCTACCACGATCAATTGTAGGGACACGGCACTGCCGTGTTCTGGTTTCGGGTTATATTAATAATGACTAAAATCGACATTTCCCCCGCTAACAATTACTCCAACTCTCGCATTTTCCGCCTTGACAACTCCATCCAACAAAGCGGCCGCTGCTAACACTCCCGTCGGTTCCACAACTATCTTCATGCGTTCCCACATAAAAAACATTGTACTGCGAATTGCCTCTTCGGAAACTGTTGCCATATCATCCACATAATGCAGCACCAAAGGAAAGGTTAATTTACCCAAACACGGGGTGCGCGCGCCGTCAGCGATCGTATCCGGGTTAGTAACAGTTTGCAGGATTTTCGTGCGGAACGATCGCGCCGCATCATCTGCTTGTTCGGGCTCAACCCCAATTATCTTACACTTGGGAGACAAAGTTTTAGTGGCGATCGCACATCCCGACAGCAAACCACCGCCACCACAACAAACCAAAAGCAAATCTAACTCCCCAACTTCGGCGATTAATTCGAGCGCCGCCGTACCTTGTCCCGCAATCACCCGCGCGTCATCATAAGGAGGAATAATTGTCAAGTGTCGTTCTCTGGCAATCTGGGCAGTGAGTTCTTCGCGGGAAACTACAGTTCGATCGTACAAAACAATCTCGGCACCGTAGTCGCGAGTCGCTGCTTGCTTGACTTTCGGCGCATCGGCCGGCATAACAACAGTAGCAGGAATTTGTAGCAACTGTGCGGCAAGGGCGATCGCCTGCGCGTGATTTCCCGAAGAAAAAGTCAGCACTCCGTTCTGTTTTTCGGCTTCCGATAGCTGCATCAAAGCATTGGAAGCGCCCCGAAACTTAAACGAACCCGTGCGTTGAAAATTCTCGCACTTGAAAAATACCTGAGAATTCGTCCGCTTGTTGAAAGTTGCCGAAGTCAGTACCGGAGTCTTGAAAACCTTTCCATGCAAGCGTTTTGCCGCCGCCTGCACATCAGCAAAACAGACTTGCAAAGCATTTTTATCCGTAAGGTTGGCTGTCATCTTGTTTTTGCCTGGGGTGCTTCGGCGGGATTATATCATACATACAGTCAAAGCTTAATCAATTTTGATGATATGACATATCGGAAATAATTATCGATTGACTATTGCAACTAATTACCAAAAGCGTTGTAGGATAAGCTCAAGATTATTGCAATAAATTATCAAATAGTTTAGGTTAGGTGAGGAGAGCGATTGATGAATGCAAAGTTTAAAGTGCTAGCAAGCGCTAGCGCAGGCTTGTTGCTGTTAGCGGGTTTGACGGCGAATGCAGTTGGAATCGGGCAGAAGGCGATCGCGCAAACAACCGCAAAGGGCGATCCTCTTCCAAGGCTTCGCCAACGAGATTTAACAGCACAAGCTGCGATAACTCGCATTAGAATCGTATTTGCCAACCGCAGAGATGCTACAGACTTGCAAAATAAAGCCAATCAAGTAGCGCAAATACTATCCAAAGAAATGGGAATGCCCATTGATGCCGTCATCGGCGACGAAACAGCCGCTGTAGAAGCTTTGAGAGCCGACAGGGCAGATGTCGCATTTGTAGCAGGGCGCGCGGCATTAAAAGCAGAACAACTAGCCAAAGCGCGGATGTATTTAGCAGAAGTTCGCAGCGATTATTCCGGCGGAAATACCTACGATTCTGTATTTGTAGTGCGGCAAGATAGTCCGCTGCGCCCGAAAGGTTCAGCAAAGCAAACCCTCGAACAATTGAAAGGTAAAAAAATGGCTTTCACCTCTCGAACTTCCGGTTCGGGATTTATTTTTCCCGTTGGGGAATTGGTAGGTCAAGGATTAGTTTCAGGGCCCGATCGACTGGAAAGTTTTTTCGGAAATGTCACCTACGGCGACGGTTACGGCAGCGCTTTGCAATCAGTTTTAAGAGGTCAAGCAGAAATTGCAGCAGTTTCCGAATACGCTTTACTACCGCCTTGGATTACAGCAGAAGAAGGCAAGAAATTGCGAGTTTTGCAGCAGATCCCAGGAGTTCCAGCCCACGGAATTGTGATTGACGATAGTATTCCGGCACCAATGCGTGAAAAACTGATCGATGCTTTTATGAAAATGAACGAACCTGCAAACAATCAATTGTTCCGCAGTTTGTACAATTCCCAAAAATTGGTAAAAGTCGATCATGCGCGCCATTTAGCAACCTTGCGCCAAGCTTTGCAGCGCGCTAAACTCGAACCGTAAAATCAAGGTTCGTAGTGAGGACTTTAGTCCGCATAAATATCAGACGACTAAATTTATAACGTAAAATCAAGGTTCGTAGTGAGGACTTTAGTCCGCAGAAAAGCCGGACAAAAATCCTCGCACCGTAAAACAAAGGTTCGTAGTCATGAAGTTCGTCTGCAGAAAAAAAAAGGACTAAAGTCCTCACTACAAACCTATTTTATTGTTGGTAGTCATGAAGTTCGTCCGCAGAAAAAAGAAGGACTAAAGTCCTCACTACAAACCTATTTTATTGTTGGCAGTCATGAAGTTCGTCCGCAGAAAAAAGAAGGACTAAAGTCCTCGCTACGAACCTATTTTATAATAGCTGGTCGCCATGACATTGTTTGAGCCAAATTTGTTAATAAAGATTCCCCATGACAATAGAGTGTTGTAATTTAGAAACCGCTTATTCCCAATCGCTAAAACGCCCGATTTTGAATGGAATTGATTGCAAAATTAAACAAGGCGAATTCGTGGCGCTATTAGGTTTAAACGGTGCAGGAAAATCCACACTTTTGCGTTCATTTGTCGGATTAGCTCCCGTCAAAACCGGAGAAATTAGAATTAACGATACAGTAATAACTCCGCGGACATTGAGACGAATTCGGCGCGATATTGGCTTGATTTTTCAAGGTGGCGGCTTGATTAAACAGCTACCTGCGATCGACAATGTGCTGTGTGGTTGCTTGGGAGGATTGAATACTTGGGAGACTCTGTGGGGTTTTCCGAAGCAAAAGCGCGATCGAGCTTTTGACCTACTCGCAGACTTCGGACTCAAAGACCTAGCATACCAAAAAACCGGACTGCTCAGCGGCGGACAACAGCAAAAAGTAGCTATTGCGCGCGCCCTAATCCAATCTCCGCAGATTTTACTCGCAGACGAACCCACCACCGGATTAGACGTAATCGCCGCCCAACAAGTAATGGAAATCCTCGCCCAACTCCATCAAAAACAAGGCATGACCGTAGTCGTAGTATTGCACGACTTGGGAATGGCCAGCATTTATCCCAAAAGAGCGATCGTCCTAGATGCCGGTCAGATCGTCTATGATGGCAAATGTCAAAACCTGTCCGACAAATTCAGCAAACCAACACCACCCAAAGTAGAAGTCTAAACCCCTCTCTTCTCCCCTCTTCCAACGCGAGCTTAGCGTCTTCGCGGTTCATTAATCCAAAAATCACCCCAATGACCGAAAACAACTCACCTAACTTATCAAAAACCTATAGCTGGATCAAAAATCTCGGTATCGCAGCAGGTTTAATTATACTATACGGTTGGGCGCTGCGGGGATTAGAAATTGATACCGCAACTTTGGTCAACAGTTTGCCTTACATGACAGATTTTATCTCGCGCTTGTGGCCGCCAAATCTCGAAATTATCGACGTAGCAATTAAGGCCTTAATCGAGACAGTTCAAATGTCGCTGTGGGGAACCACAATCGGTGCGATTATTTCCGTACCAATTGCAATTTGCAGCGCCCACAATATAGCACCAAAGTGGTTGCAGTGGCTAGCTAATTTATTGCAAAATGCGGTGCGATCGGTTCCTTCAATTGTCCTGGGATTGCTGTTTGTATCGGCGACTGGTTTGGGCGCGCCGGCGGGTACTTTGGCGCTGGCAATTTATACTATAGGCTATCTTGCTAAATTTTATCAGGAGGCGATCGAGTCTGTGGAAGCGCGATCGATCGAATCGTTGCAAGTGGCGGGTGCATCTTGGCTGCAAGTGGCGCAATACGGCATTTTCCCGCAAGTGTTGCCGCTAGCGCTGGGCTACACGCTGTGGATGTTTGAATACAACATTCGCGCCGCTTCGGTGTTGGGAGTTGTGGGCGCCGGCGGCATTGGTTTTGAGTTGGTGAATTACATCCGCTCTTTTGAATACAACAAGGCTACTACGATGATGTTGGTGCTGTTAGTTGTCGTGACTGCGATCGATGTAATTAGCAGTAAATGGCGGCAGAGATTGGAAACGAAGTAAGAATAATTATTCAAAATCATTCAACAGTAATAGAGACGGCGGTTGAAACCGCTTCTACACAGACGAAACTCACCTCCGTGGGTTGAAGAGTTAATTTTCTAAGAGTCGATCGCACATTTCCCAAAAAATCAATCAAATTACTCGTAGGGGCTCTCGCATTTGGGCGACAATTTAGAACA
>NZ_JAUBOJ010000499.1:0-4491 GCF_036700185.1 Microcoleus sp. BM001215392
GGACGCATAGCTCAGTTGGTTAGAGCACTACGTTGACATCGTAGGGGTCACTGGTTCGAGTCCAGTTGTGTCCATCCCAAAACCCGCTAGTTGTAGCGGGTTTTGTTGTTTTTGGTGTTGGATTGTGTGGTAAGGGCGATCGACTTTTAGCAAGAGGGTTTGCCTGTTGTACCTGTGTGGTTAGATGTGATTCACCAGCGGTTAAAGGGCTGGGAAAAATTGCCTGAAGTCTTCAGCAAACTGAATTAATTTGACTTGTTCACTCATGGCTACCCCTGATTAGAGAAATTACATCTAATTCTGGTATTGAAAAGCGTCGGCACTCGGCAACGCTGATGGTGTAACGAACATCGCCAACCCCATTTCGGATATCCGCTTCAATAATTCTGGGAAAATCTCCCTCGACTTTGAAATAGTTAACTTCTCGTGAAGTATAGCCAATTTGTTCGTAGTGGGGAGTATGTATATCCAGATAGCCTACTTCAAAAAGAAGTGTTTCTAATTGTTCCTTGGCTATAGGGTCATTTTCGAGAAGTGAGCTAAGACTGGCGACAATATCCGGTAGAGATTCACCTCGTTTTTGTCTAGCATCGAGGGATAGGTGCAGTAAAATCAGTGTGCCAGTGCCAGTATTATCTAGTTGGCGTTCGCTGGCGATCGCTAGTTTCTGATGCTGTTTGGCTGTAGTAGTTTTGACTTCAACAGCACAGTGTTGAAACTGGAAATCCTGTTGAGTTCCTTTTGCACCTGTCCAGGATTGGACTCCTTGGCGAGATCCAAGTTGAGGAATGACCATCTGCCGCAGAAACCAGAGTTCACCATATAATCCTTGCTGTTCTGCTTGGCTCAGTCCTTCGGCGTTATGTTTTTCTAAGAATGCTTGCCATCGCCGCAGACGGGTAAAGAATGACACTACAGCGTTTTGCTCATCAGCAATCGGGGCAATTGCATCAACAATATCCTGTACTAATGTTGTAAAGATATCGCTGTAACGCGAGTTAATAAGTACCAGTTGCAGGGTGACATGGGTATCACGATCACCTTCCAGGGCTACACGCCTAACATCAAAGCAGTTGGAATTAGGAAAAACAGCGGCTTTTCCCATTGATTTTTGAGTCACCCGCAGCATCAGCAAACGTGCATTAGAAGGTCTCTCAATAGCAAGATAAACATCGTATATAACTTCTGGCAATAGGCGGCGGGTGATATAGCCAGAAGGTACACTTGAAGTATCCTCCTCCAGTATTTTCCAGGTATTTTTAACAGTCATGGCTGACCAAATTCCTCTTTCCAGTACAAAAAATTAACTTTATATTCGACCATCTCGGCTTTCTTGCTATCGGGAAAACTGAGTACAAAACCAATGACAGGAATTTCAGAAGTAATCACTTCTGGATCTAGTGGATAAATCAACAGTAAGCCGTTTTTTGGGGAACGTTTGGAACGCACAATTTTTGCATCAGGTGTATTACTATAACTTGGTGGTTTACCAGCTTCTGCTCGCCGCCTATTGGTGAGATCGAGAATTTTGTCACGAGTTTCTTGAGAGAGATCGAGCCATTGATCGTTTGGACTCAGGAGACGAGAATTGCTTAGGCGATATTCCTGAGAAGATTCAGGCGAGGTATCCTTACGCAAAGTTAGACCAACTGCATGTCCAGCAAAGTTCCACGTATTTTTTGAGTTCTTATTTGATATAAGAACAACTGTCCATAAAAAGAGTTCATGCGGGAGTTGAGCTTTGATGTATTTGACTAGGAGTGAAGTATTTGCCCGTCTACAATTATCGTGAGACTGATAACCTGACAGAAAATCAATGACTTTTTCAGGAGAAACCTGCTCCCAGATATAGTTATGCTTTTCTTGTCTGGTATGCGAGCCAATTTTTTTCAGTAGTTCTTCAGTAACTTCAAGGTTTTGCTGGTTTTTCTTTTCATTCTTGTAGAAGATGGTAGTTTCACTGAGTCTTCCAGTGTAGGATAACTGTATGACAGTGCCTGTCTTCATCTTGTTAGGCCCAGTGATCTCCAGACCCTCCGGATGCGTACGAACTTTGAGTCCGAAATCCTCAGGCGTGGCTCCGGCATCAGCCATATCGTCAAACTCCTGCCGAAGTTCCTCACTGGCAATAGTGATATGTTCGTACCATTCTATCAACTCATCAGTTGTGTACAATCGGCAAAGGTCGAGATATCCCGGTCTATACCCAAACCATCGACCCATCTGCATCAGCGTATCGTACATCTTTGATGCTCGGAGATAATAGCTGACGCTCAGACCTTCCAAAGTCAGACCACGAGACAATTTATCACCGCCGATCGCAATAACGCTTAACCCTTTGTCTTTGTGTTCCCAGTAGTCCAGTACATCCTTGGCTGTGCCGTTGATTTTCTTAACCTGAATCTTAGAGACCGCCCGGTGCAGTAAAGGTTTGACTTCTTCCCAAGAAACTGACTTTAGTTCTGGATCGGATATGGATGAAATTATAGATGAAGTGGTTGGCACAAAGTCATCTTTCCATAACTTCTCAAATTCTTCCTCTAGCTTGCCTGGTGCGTTAGTGTCCCCATACCGCAGTCGTTTTTGTAGGGAAGTCAACTCGTCTTTGACTTGCTTTGTTACCTCAGATTGGACAGCCGTAAAACGGGCAACATGAACTAGCATTGAGTTGTGTTCGTTCTCCTGTCCTCGCACAATTCTTGCAGCGCAACAAAGAATAAATGCCCTAATTGCCTGATTGAGAGACCCTGGAAGTTCACCCGGAACGTGGTCTTTTTTGTGTTTGTCCGGCATCCATTCTTTTTGGTCTTCCACTCGTCTTATGATAGGCAAGGCTTCTGATGATTCAAGCCCAATTGCCGGGTCAGTATCCAGTCCGAATACCTGCACTGGACCTATGTAGTTCGATGGTGCAGGTAGGTTGATAATGAAATTACGTGGAAAGAGATCGTCTCCAAATTCTGGATGTTTTTTATCTGTATCTGGGTGTATGAAGATATTAGCAAATGGTGTTGCGGTGTAACCTACATAAGCACTCTTTTCAAAACTGTGAAGCAGGTTCCTGATTAATCCATTGATTGCTGAAACATCATCCTCTTCGTGAATATTGCCATTTTCATCCAACAGTGAGGAATTTGTGTTGATCGAGGCATTATCTGCCTCGTCATCAATGACGAGTAAGGGAACTCCTCTGACGATGCGTTTTCCTAATTTTTCATCTTTGTCCACACCACGCAAAGCCCACTGTAGGAGATTTTTGAGTACAGTTGTATTCTTTTTAATAACAAACAATAGTGGCTTTCCTCCCCCTGCGGATACCCCAAACTGACCTGCTATTTTTTTATGAAAATCACCTTTATTAGCACTGTTTGTAGCTGAATCAGCAATCAGCCTCTTCCCAACAGGAATTCGCCCCGCTCCAATGGAAGAACTCTCTTGAGCCGAAGCTCTATGTACTTGTGAGTCATATCCCAGAAAACCTTCGTCTAGGCGTAGCTGTGTCTGGCTCCGCAAGCTGTCCTGCATACCAGCAAGCACAATAATCAGTTTGTATCCTGCATCAACCGCCTTGCATATCAGACCAGTATAGTTTGCTGTTTTCCCAGACTGAACCTGTCCAACAACCATTCCTCTCCGATCCCAAGATCCTGAACGCAAAGGGTCCTCTAGGCGTTCAAGAATAGAGTTTGTCAACTGATCTAAACCTTTGGTAGTTGCTGGTGCCCAGCCCTTGTCTTCTTCCAGATAACGTTCATAACGGTTCCAGAAATCCCAATTGATTTCACTGTTGCGGTCAGCCAACCAGGGGATGTGACCATCTTTATCTTCTAGTACAGTACCTAGACCCATCCAGATGTTAAAAAGACCTTCAAGTTCCCGGACGAGCTTTTCCTCATCTACCTCAACGGTACGGCTTTGTTGGCTAGTTCTGGTTGAATCAACGGCGATTTTGACTTTTGCCTGAATGATTTCTCGGGTGGGTGTCGATTCACTCTTCAAAAAAGCTTGAGCCACCTGACGAGCCGTATCGTAGTCGTTCATTCTAGATATTCTCCATGTGTCTACTCAATTAGGTAGGCAGCCTACCAGTTCTTCAAAGTGCTGCAAAGGCTCCATAGCAAGTAAGCGTTTATGAGGTTTACTCTCTTGCTGTGAGTATTGTAAAATATTGTTATGACTCTGGCAAGAATTTTTCCCCGTGTCAGTAGATTTATGCAACCTTGACCCATTCTAGTTGTTAAATGTACCTGAAGCTAGGTTAGCCCCTTTCCGACTTAGCCTCGTAGTAGGCTTGTATTTGTTTTACGGATATAGGATTAACAATTCAAAGTAGGGACTCTCCAGTAATTTAGGAGATGATTGGCATTTTAAATCAAAAAAATACAAGTTATAATAACCAAATTAAATATTGTAATAATATTTTTTAATATCACTTAGGAAATCTCAAGATTTTACGGTAATCCAGCCTACCACTCATAACCGTGTTCTTTT
>NZ_JAUBOJ010000500.1:0-4487 GCF_036700185.1 Microcoleus sp. BM001215392
GAACCTAGAATATTGCCCCAACTTGCTGCTAAAAGCGCATAACCTAGCTTCTTAGCAGCTAGCTTTGCACTCAAACTTTTGCCCGTCCCCGGCGGCCCCCACAGCAGCATTCCTTTGGGGGGTCTGAGGTGATATTTCTTGGCATCAGCTTCTGACAGCTTTACGACTTCGCTCAAATAAGCGTCTAATAAATCTAAACCGCCAGCATGAGGCACGTCTGGAGAAGCAATGAACTCCAACCCCTGGTCTCGAAGTTGCGATATTTTATGCTCTAATACCAACTGTGCGATTTGGACAACTGAAGTAGTGACAGAGAGCGATCGATCTAACACTAATTCAATTTCAGCCTGTGGCAGCCCTAGACTAGAAACAGCCAACCGTTTTTTAGCAGCTACCGCATCTGAACCAAAATCAAGGGAACAATTGCGATCGCAAAAATTATCCACAAGAACTTCGACTTCAAAGCGATCGGGTAACGGACATTTGAGTAGAGGAATTAATGGACTTAGCTTTGATGGCAGTTGGATGTACTCGCCCAAAAGTATCCAATATTGGTTGGCCCAACGCCCTTTCAGCTCGGCCCAACGCCCTTTCAGCTCAAAAAATGCGTTAGCTAATTGAGAATAACGGCGGACAAGAGGCTGTTCGCTACTGCCTGACTCCAAAATATCCTCTAACAAAAAGATACCGGGATAGTCATTTTCCAGCAGAAATTGCAGGACATCGCTTTCGACAGATAGCTCAGTTTTGCAGAGGACGCATTCACTATTATACATCTCTGAAAAAGCATCTGAAACGCTTGTCATGTTTGAGTCAAAACCTAAATTTGGGAGATGTTTATCGAAACACTGCACCTGTTGAAGAGTTGACTGCACCTGTTGAAGAGTTGACTGCACCTGTTGAAGAGTTGCATAGCCAGGATTCCAATAATAAACAGGTAAACAACACTCATTAGCGTACTGATGAAATGATGACAAGATTGTTTGGCGATCGGCACTGTAATATTCGAGGGCAATAATGGGAGTTTGAATAACTCTTAAGTTAGACCAGTTATTGAAAATTTTCATGCGTTATACACCACTACTTACAGGAGATTTAACATAAAATTTAACTAATGTAATTAAAATTTAACTTCCTGCTAATGAGCGAAATTCTCCCCCTCAACTGGAGGGGGTAATTGTGCCTAACGGCACTCATAAATTGATGTTATGTAAGTTAAATTGTCAATCATGGCCACAACTAAAAAACAAACAGCAGCCACTCCAAATCGCTCTCAGTCACCAGTGCCTGCTAAATCAAAACCGCCCGAAAAACAGAACAGTCAAACAGTCGGCAGTAACAATGGAGCTAAATCAAAACCTCAACCTAACCTCAGCTCCGAGCAACTTGCTGTCGAGCTAGTCAAACAGATTCGCAATACAATTCATAAGAAGTACGGTGTGACAATTCAGCGTCGCGATAGCCGTATTTCGACAAAGGTTGGCCACGCAATTCGCGAAAAACTGGGATTGGATATTCAAGCTCAGTTGAACAAGCGCAACGGCAATGGCAATGGTAAAAAGTTCGACTGGCAAGAGTGGAACAATACTGTGTTTCCTAAGCTAGTTGGCCGGCCCGATGAACTCAAGTATGATGTCGAAGTTGTTGCTTTAGCGATGAGCCAACTTTACGATACAATTGCTGACAATCCACAAGCTGCCATTGCCGATTTAATGGAGTTCAATGCTCAAAGCTTAAAGCGCCGCAACGAGTTAGCTAAATCCTCTGAAGAAGATACTGAAGAACTAGATGAGGATGACGATGACGATGATGAAGATGATGACATACTCGATGAAATTGATGAGGATGACGATGACGAGGAAGGCGATGAGGAAAGCGATGAGGATGACGATGAGGAGGATGATTTTAGTTTAGACGAAGACGAGGAATTTGAGGAAGACGACGAATAATCGCTAAAGTTTGATTAGAAAGCTCTGCTGAAAAAGCAGAGCATTTTTTGCCTCTATCGAGGCTTTTTCCACGAATTGCGATTCAGGGTAATGATTGTCGCCACCGTCCGAATTAGGGCGCTCTGGGAAGCATACCCAAAAAATTCACAATCAATGAAATCTTGGCATTGGTTGTGAATTTAATTTTACCCACCCACCCACCCCAGGAATTTTTTGAATTAATTCTAATTAGCGAACTGTCGTCGCTTTAGTTGTGAAGAAAAAACACAAGGAGTGTTAATCATGGCTAATCGCAAATCCGCTCCAACTCCGATGCAAAAGCAATTTGCAGAAACTCTTGAAGAACAGCGCTTCGAGATGTTTTTGCACGTTGCCCGCGAGTTAACGGGACGTGCCAAACAGCGACAGTTGCAGAAAGGTAAAGCTCTTGACTGGGAAGCGTTCAATACTTGGTTTAACAAGCAATATGAAGGCTACTCGGCTGACGAGATGCTTGAAGAAATCTTGAGCAACGTTTACTGGCTTTCATCTGAGCAAGCAGTGATTGACTTGCACTTCCGTTATATCGAATCGGCAGTCAAAGCTTCTCACAAGAAAAAGGCAACTGACGATAATGAAGAGATTGATGATTTTATCAAGTAATCAATGACGACCCCCGATTAAGGGGAAAAAATCCTGCTTTGAGCAGGATTTTTTTTACCCGCCCACCCACCGCATCGGTTCCGTTTGCGATATTTGCGATCGCATTCTCAGAAGGATTTAGTTAATAGCACTTATGGAGTAATAACTTAATTATGTCATTCTGAACCCTTGACGGAGTTTACCATCGAGCGTAGGAAAGCTTCCGCAAGTAATGCGAATAATCTCAAACCTTTGCAACACAGTTACAAACCGTAAGTTATGGTTAATTGGTTTTATCCGAGAATGTAGGTTGCTCAATAAGTCAGCGTAAAACCCTTTTGCAATAAATTAAATAACTGTTTTTGTTAAAAGGTTTTGATATTAAACGCGATCGCGTTTGAGAGATGTTCCACTTGCAAATTAGAATTATGTACGAACCTATTCAGCATTTTCTCACCCTCACCATTGAAACTGTGGTAATTTTTGGTTACGGTGGCTTAATTGTTCACTATATCGCTACGCTGTTAGCATCGAAGCGGATGAATCCTTCTGAAAAACTCTCAGCAGAAATTGCCCCAGATTTGGTGCCTCTTCTCAATGAAATTGCTTCCTTTCCTGCTGTTGCCGAATGTGCAGCAACTCCAGAACCCACAGAAGAACAGCGCCTCAGCTTTTCGCTACAAGTTAAAGCCGAATTTGCTTCTAATATTGAACTTGATACCGAAACCTTAAATCTACCCTTCATTCAAGTCGATAGCCTCACTCTTCGACAATGCCGCACCGTTATTCGAGCGCTCAATTCCACTCTCCCACGAAGTGAGCATATTCGCCTTAAACTCAACAAAAAAGATGTGCCAGCAGATTCGTTAAAATTTCAAATTAAGAA
The DNA here is from genome assembly GCF_036700185.1 of Microcoleus sp. BM001215392. Classification (NCBI taxonomy): domain Bacteria; kingdom Bacillati; phylum Cyanobacteriota; class Cyanophyceae; order Oscillatoriales; family Microcoleaceae; genus Microcoleus; species Microcoleus sp. BM001215392. The sequence continues at coordinate 3,457 of NZ_JAUBOJ010000500.1, forward strand.
GCACTTTGAGCATCGACCGCAGCAAGTTGTCTCCCTAATTGAGCAAATTTTGAAAGCTAGTTAAAATGCTCGAAGAATCAACGACTAAATTAGTGTTCTTTTTCAAAAAAACTTCTGGTAACGAGTTGATAGAAAGTTTTTTTTATCTAACCTCCCTTTCCATATCTGGCGATTAGTTACTTTTTTCACCATTGCCAAGGGGAATCAGACCCCGGCCAATCTGTTCTATCAACTCGTTGAGACTCAATCCGCGTTCAATGGCGATCGCGCGAATTCCCTCCCATCCCACCGACGTTACCTGGATATTCCTTTGCTTCTTGGGTTCTTCATAGCGAGGTTGCCCGCCTGAGCGGTTGAGATTGGCTAACGAGTTGGGATGAGGCTGGATTCCTTTACTAGGTGGCATAGCGTCGATAACGTTTCCCTTTTTCAACTATTTTCGCATTTTCTTGACGGTTTTCGACAGTCGCTATGTTATCGTTGAATAATTAAACGAAAATTCAGCCCGCGCCTAGCCATAAGCTGGACAATCGCCAACCAACTGGGGCGGCGCAGCCTGACACCGGAATCTGTTAGTTACCTGCGGGGCACTTGGTACGAACTGATCAAGCAATCTCGCGGGGGCAAGCGTTTGGCAAACTGTCAAAATGACAGTTTGACAGATGAAACAGCGCGAGAACTGGGAGAACGGTTCAAAGCTTCCCCCAGAACGATTTACCGGGATGCCAAATTTACTCAAGCCGTAGATGCCCTCAGTTCTATTGGAGGAGACGAAGTGAAGTGGAAAATACTGACCCGCTCTGCTGGGCTGACAAAGAAGGAAGTTCTTGCTTTGGCCAATGATGCTCGCAGTCGTCCGGCTCAAGTTGCCAAAACTTTACAGGGGCGGTGCCCTTCGGTAAAGCCTGAAGATAAACCTGCCATCGCTCACCACCTGATGCTTAAAATGGGTGCCTTAGTAGAAGTATACGCGCCCGATCGCGAAGATGTTAACGGCAGGTTAGGCCGCATTCAGTCAGTCGGGGAGAAAA
>NZ_JAUBOJ010000501.1:0-4463 GCF_036700185.1 Microcoleus sp. BM001215392
TCAAACCGATAGTCCGGCAGGGGTTTAAACCCCTGCCTCAAAGCGAAAGTCCTCTCAAAGAGGACTGAAGAACTTATTAGTCGTCTTCAGACGACTTTCGCTATAAGAGGGGGAATTGATTCCCGCTTAGGACTGGCGGGCGGGTGGGAAGACTGGTGGACTAAAAGCTGGTTGTTGACACTAATGACGGGGGCACTATCTTTACAAATCTTCATGAATGATTGAGAGTTCTTATAGATTAACTCTGCACGGAAAATTCATCGGGATCGATATCCCAATTTACCCAGCGAATTGCCTCCCTAGCTGATGTCAGGTTAGGCGGCACTCTCAAAGCGTGAATGAATCCCGTACTCGGACAAGTCATTTTTAACAAACAAATCGGCTCGACATCGGCATTATCTATTTGTAATAGTGCATATTCCTGCCAACTATCTATTTGTTTTGCTGACAACTCTTGAATTATGCGATCGTAACCAATTCCTTGAATTAACACTCGTTTCAGTTCGGCATTGTCTTCAGATAAAAGCCATTCTGCTTTCCACAAATTGGGGTGTACTTGACCGTATTGTTCCGGCAATCTGACGCCGTGATGATAGTAAAAATTCCATCCATCCGCAAACTCGATCGCAGGTTCTCCTTCCGCGTGCAAGCGGTTTTGACTGTCAAAGCGCAGGTGGCGGGGGCGATCGCACACCAGGCAAATTTTTTCAAACGGAAATATCCAACCGCAATGCTCCAAAAGCTGCTTTTGGCAGTCATGTATTTCTTGTGCTTTTTGCGAGAGATTGATACCTGATGAAGAGACATACAATTCAGTTAAATAGATTTCTTTAAGCAAAGTCGTGGGGGTTTCAGGGTACTTCAGGTATAACAAACGATCGGGAAAAACCTTCCCCCTCGTGTTTTCCGATCGCTCATATTCCTCAACCAATTCGTACATTAGCGAACTCAGTCTGCTGTCTGCTTCGGGCTCGATCGTCATGCGAGCTCGCTCATACTCCCACACGGTCGGGTTTGCAAATTCTCCCACAATTGATGGGAAGATCGTTTTCCAATCTAGCTTTTTCCCCAATTTATTGCTGTCCCATTCGTCTGAGCAGTTTTGTGAATGGTCGTGTTTGAGCAAGTTGAAGATTTGGAGATAAGCGTCGCGGGGACTGCTGCAAATAATAACTTCGGGTTGTTCTAGCCCAATAGCGGCATAGGCAACTTTGATGGCTTCTGTGGCTTTTTGAGCATCAATTGGCTTAGTCGAGACAGTAAGACGTTTCTGTGCGAGTTCGCCTAACCCCCTGATATAGCAGTCCTAAATCATTCGCAAAATCGATCGAGACCAGAATCCTTGTAGTGTAAGCATCTTGCTGCCGTATTATTTTTCAAATCATTTAGACTTGCTATATCGGTAATTTGATTGCCGAAGAGAGTCAGTATTGTCAGATGGGTGAGCGATCGCAAGGCGCTGATATCGGTAATTTGATTGTAGTTGAGATTCAGTATTGTCAGATGGGTGAGCGATCGCAAGGCGCTGATATCGGTAATTTGATTGCGGCTGAGATTCAGTGTTGTCAGATGGGTGAGCGATCGCAAGGCGCTGATATCGGTAATTTGATTGCCGTAGAGAATCAGTGTTGTCAGATTGGTGAGCGAGCCGAGGGATCTGAGATCGGTAATTTGATTGCCGCCGAGATGCAGTGTTGTCAGATTGGTGAGCGAGCCGAGGGAGCTGATGTCGGTAATTTGATTGCTGCTGATGACGGTAGTTAGACTCTCGCCGAGATGCAGTGTTGTCAGATTTGTCAGCGAGCCGAGGGAGCTGATGTCGCTAATTCCAGTGTTGCTGAGATCCAATTTGGTCATGCTTGAAAGTATCTGCTCCGCTGCTTCAGCGTCATCAGTGCCAGCCTTTTTTAACAACACTTTAACTGTGTGTCTTGCTCCTTCTGAAAGACTGTCAATATGCCTGCACCAGTCGGCAAAGCGACTAAAACTAATTGATTCGTTTGGTTGTTGTTCTGACATAAGACACTCCTAGATGGTGAATGGCGGCATCGGGAATGGGGCATGGAATACCATTAACTGTTCGTATTATGGCTGGTGCAATCAGAAGTTGTTCGGTGATGGTGCGATCGCACTTTTATGGTAATTTATCGCGCAGGAAAAGCCAAGTGTTGAGTTTTTCATCTAAAACATATTTATCACTCTCAGAAAGTGCTGCAATAACTTTCAATCGATTTTTAAGTTTTCTTAACTCGCGAATTTCTGCAATAGGTAGCGTTTTCCAATTAGCAACCTTTTTTTCGACATCTTCCTGCGACTCTTTGATGTTATCCCAAAACCATTCTAAAATTAAGTTAACATCGAGAACAGGATCATCGGAAATTACTTCCTGTTTTTCGATCGCCGCAGCCCGCAACATCATTGAGGAAATCGTAAAAGACTCGCCACTACCTGGTTTTTTGCGATCGGCATCATCGGCTAGGCGATCGTAAATTGCGATCGCGACTTCTGCCCATTTGCGATCGCACAAACCAGAACCATTTTCACCTTTTCGAGCCTTAGCGGAGGAAACATCGGCTAATAATAGCCAGTTAAACCCTTGTGGTTGGGTGGTTTGACCTGAAAATATGTTTTTCACCCAAATCAGTACAGATTCGGCATTTTGTTCGAGAATGCGATCGAGGGATATTGTCGTAGGAGATTGAGTCATAATTTATTTACTCCACATATTCGATATCAGCATTATTTGTATCAACTCCTTGCTGCCTAAAAGCTGTAATTCCTATTTCTAAGCTCTCTGAATTTGGTCTAAAATGCCCGCTGTGATTGCTGATTGTTAGCAAAATATATAAACCGTTGCTGCCGACTATCTCGGCTTCTCCCGCAGCCAAGACAGGCTGACCGCAAGTTATAACCGTATGGTAAATTTCATTGTTAACATCTGAAAATTTCGGAATTATGAGGAGTTCTAGGTTTGTTGTTACTGCCCATTTGATAGTACCTTCATTAATTATATCGTCAAATCCCGCTTCTCCCACTTTAATGGCTCTGACACCTAACTCATCTGCCGATCGAATTTCATCATTTAGCGTCGCGGGGGACTGATTGGAAAAGCGAGGGCTAGGAACATTATTTGAAAATGATTGTGTCACAACAGAATTTAACGAGAATCGAATTTATAGTTAAATCTGATTCTATCACTTTAGGTCTTCCAGCTTAATCCTCGGATCGACCGCCTTCAGCAGCAAATCTGCGAACAAATTCCCCACAATCAACATCGTAGCGCCCATCATCAAACTCGCCATTACCAAATACAAGTCTTGATTGTTCACCGCTTCCAAAGTCAGCTTACCCAAACCAGGCCAATTAAAGAAAAATTCCGCAATAAACGCACCGCTCAACAAACTAGCAAACTCAAAACCCAACAGCGTCACTAACGGATTGATCGCATTCCGCAAAGCGTGAATGTAAATTACTCGATTGTCCGGCAAACCTTTAGCCCGTGCTGTGCGGATATAATCTTGACGCAGCACGTCTAACAATTGTCCGCGCATCAATCTTTGCAAGCCAGCAAAACCCGTAACGCTGAGGGCGACTGTTGGCAAAATTAAGTGCCAGCAATAATCGAGGATTTGACCCCACCAAGGTAAGTCTGCGTGGTCAATACTTGTCATTCCTCCTACTGGGAAAAGAGGTGAAGTATTCTGTGCGAAAAATAACAGCAACAAAGCTGTAATAAAACTGGGAAATCCTTGTCCCGTGTAGCTGACTACTTGCAAAACCCGATCGACAGTCTTATTTTGATTGACGGCCGCGACAATTCCCAAAGGCAGCGCGATCGCCCAAGTTACAATCAAAGAAGCGATCGCCATTAACAACGTCGCCGGTACTCTTTCCCACAGCAGCGACGCTACGGAACGCTGATACACAAAACTGGTGCCAAAATTCCCCCGCGTCACGATTTGTTGCAGCCACAGCCCATACTGCACAATCGCTGGTTTATCTAAGCCGAATTGCTGTTCGAGTTGTTTGAGTGTTTCCGGCGAAATCTTCGGATTTTGACTCAAAGTATCCAAGTAATTTCCCGGTGCGAGTTCAATAATTGCAAAACAAAGCATCGATGCTAACAGTAGCGTTAAAAGTGCCTGTAACATTCGTTTGACAACATAGGTAAATGTCTCGCTCCCAAACAGAGAATTCAATATTCGCCAATTTCGATTAGATTTAATAGAAGTCATTAGTTATTAGTTATTTGTTATTAGTTATTAGTCATTAGACATCTTCAATTTGAGAGATGTAGGGGTGAAGCATTTGGGCGGTAATTTATGTTGAAAATAGCAGATTTTATCCCCAAATGCTTCACCCTCCCCAGGCTGCTTAGGTTGGGACGAAGCGATCGCAAAACCCAACAGGGTGCATCTCTATGAGTGCAAGGGCTCTCGCATTTCGGCAGACAATTTATTAGT
>NZ_JAUBOJ010000502.1:0-4462 GCF_036700185.1 Microcoleus sp. BM001215392
TGAGTGAGAATCAGAGATTTACTGCCGAAATGCGAGAGCCCCTACGAGTATATTTCCAAAAATGAGATGCACCCGAATCAGTCATAGCCAATTATTCAATCCAAAATCCAAAATCCAAAATCCAAAATCCAAAATCCAAAATAGCATGAGTCTCAGCTTGCGAACAGTCACTGCTACCAGATATGTTACTCCCTTGCGCGAGGGCGGCTCGCTACCGGCGATCGTCGAAGCAGACGATGATGGTATGTACGTGCTCAAATTTCGCGGTGCGGGCCAGGGAGTAAAATCTTTGATCGCAGAGCTCGTAGCGGGGGAAATTGCGCGCGCTTGCGGGCTACCAATCCCCGAACTCGTGTTTGTGGAACTCGATCCGGAACTCGCACGCACGGAGCCAGATCCTGAAATTCAAGATTTAATTCGCGCGAGTTCCGGCCTCAACCTCGCCCTCGACTATCTCCCCGGTTCCATCACTTTTGACCCGGTAGCGGGCAAATCCGATGCGGATCTGGCCTCGGAAATCGTTTGGTTTGACGCTTTTGTCACCAATATCGATCGCACGCCGCGCAATGCAAATATGCTGGTATGGCACCGGCAACTTTGGCTGATCGATCACGGGGCGGCCCTCTACTTCCAACATACTTGGAAAGATTATCTCTCCCGCAGCCGCGATCGTTTCCCCGCCATCAAAGACCACGTTTTGCTGCGCTTTGCGAACAGGTTGGAAGCGGCAGATTTAAAAATGACTCAGCTCCTAACGCCAGCAATTATTCGCAGCATTGTTGAACTAATTCCTGATAGTTGGCTGGTTGAAAATTCCCCTTTTAGCAATAGCAACCAGCATCGAGATGCTTATATTGAGTATTTGCTAAACCGACTAGAATCAACGCATATTTTTTTGGAGGAAGCGATTAGTGCCCGATCGATGTTTGTATGATTATGCGATTATCCGCGTGGTTCCTAAAGTCGAGCGCGAAGAGTTTGTCAACGTCGGTGTTATTGTTTCTTGCGGTGCAAAAAAATTCCTCGAAGCCCGCATCGAAATTGACGAAAGGCGCTTGAGGGCGATCGACTCAACCTTGGATCTGGAACTGATTCGCAACCACCTAGCCGTCATTCCTGTGATTTGTGCGGGCACTAAGGAGTCTGGCGCGATCGGTCAACTTCCCCACCGAGAGCGCTTTCACTGGCTTGTCGCGCCCCGCAGCACGATCGTTCAAACATCAAGGGTACACACTGGTTTTTGCGAAAATCTCCCAAGTGCGATCGAACATTTGCTCGATCGAATGGTGCGCCCCTCAGTCGATTGTAAATTGTAGATTTTAGATTTATATCGTGTCCGATCCATTAACCACAATCAGATTGGTTTTTAGTGCGGACTTGGGTTCGCTCTGATGCGGAGGACACTCCCGACGCACGTGCGTTCCGTTTTTTATTACTCTAATTGACAGCACATAATATTAGCAGCAGTTTCGCAAGCTAGAAAAATGATGCAAATTCAACCGACAAATATGACCGTCCCTCTCTGGGGTTTAGTAATTTTCATCCTGTGGACGATCGCAATTGTCATCAGCCTCATAGCAGTCAGGATTAGACATCTATCTGCGGGCGGATCTCCCAAAGATTTCGGTACACAAAACGATGAAAGCTTGCTGTGGCGGCTATTTCGAGTACAATCCAACTTGATAGAAAACCTGCCTTTGTATTTGGGAGTTGTTTTCCTGCTCACAGTTAGGGGCGTCTCTGGAATAGCCGTAGATTCGCTGATTGTTGCGTACATCGTATTTCGGCTGGTGCATTCAGTAGTTCACATTGCTGGCCTCGATCCACAGTTTCGGATTTTGAGCTTAGGGATTCAGTTAAGCTGCTTAGTAGCCTTAATTGTTATGGCAGTTTTGTAGTTGATGACTTACACAACTAACACATATATTGTAGGGTGCGTCAAGCCCACAATCTAATTATTTCGCACGCAGCCTAAGTCTGACGCACCTTACTTACAAGTCTATAGATTGTCTAAAATTACTGTCTGTGATTTCGCTAACCAATCTAAATTATCTGGTGCATCTCTATGAGTGCAAGGGCGAAGCATTTCGACAGACAATTTGTTAGTGACAACCAAAGATTTACTGCCGAAATGCTTCGCCCCTACGAATATATTTGCAAAAATTAAATGCACCAAAATTATCGAAGTTTATGAACAGAATATCTCGTGCGATCGCTCTGATTGTAATTGTATTCGCCTGCATTACTGCTGTTTTAGTTCAGCCATCGCGATCGGCCTTAACCGCGCCAACTCCTGTGCTGGAATCTCTGCGCGGCCCAGGAGATATCGCTCAAACAGTGAATTTTGGACGGCACTTTCAAGAATTAGGGGTTGAAGGGGCGATCGCCATTTACGACTTAAAGGGCGATCGGCTTTACGAACACAACCCGCAGCGCAACAGGACAGCATTTTTACCCGCATCGACATTTAAAATTCTCAACTCTCTAATTTCCTTAGAAACTGGCGTAATTTCCAATGAACTTGCGGTGCTAACTTGGGATGGAATTGAAAGGCAAATTCCCGCCTGGAATCGAGACTTGAATATGAAAGAAGCCATCAAACTTTCCGCCGTTTGGTTTTACCAAGTTCTCGCGCGCCGCGTCGGTTACGAGCAAATGCAAAAATGGGTTGCTAAAGTCGGTTATGGCAACCAAAAAATTGGTAACAAACAGGATATTGACAAATTCTGGTTGAGCGGAGAACTGCGAATCGCACCCAACGAGCAAATTCAATTTCTGCGCCGTCTCTACAAAAACGAGTTACCCTTCTCGGAGCGATCGCTCTCTGTGGTTAAAGATATCATGATTGTCGAACAAACTCCCGATTATACAATGAGGGCAAAGACAGGTTTAGTAGGCTTTGGAGAACAAACAGCACCTCAAATTGGCTGGTATGTCGGTTATTTAGAGCAGAATAAAAATGTTTACTTTTTTGCCACAAACATTGACATCCGCAGCAAAAATGACCCAGCCGCCAGAATCGAGTTAACGCGCCGTTGCTTGAAGGATCTGGCGCTGCTATAAGTGAGTTTTCATTTTTTTTATGAGTTATCCTACCAATTCCAAAAATATGAATACATATACATTGTAGGCAAGTATCTGTAGGGAAACGCCATAGCAGTTTCCGGCCCTACCAGGAGCAACTTTTAATAATTGTTATAAGATTGATGTTAAAACTTAACTGTTAATTTTCCGCAATCCCCCTGACAACTGCTGTATCAAAAGGCTAAGCTAGCTACAAGCTTAAACTTCCGAGCTACAGACAAACCGCAGCCAATTTCACTCGCCTTTTAACTATGGCAAAAGAATTAGCAATAGACACTCGCGGACTTACCAAACAATTCGATCGCCATATTGCCGTTAATGACATCGACTTGCAAGTCGGCGCCGGGGAAATCTGCGGCCTCATCGGCCCCAACGGTGCGGGAAAAACTACGTTGCTGCGAATGTTGGCCGCCGCCGAAGAACCGACTACAGGGGAGATTTACATCAACGGTAGTCCTTTGTTGCGCGATCGATCTAACCCCACTCTCAAACAGCACATCGGCTTTCTTCCCGACGACTTTCCCCTTTACGACGATTTGACTGTTTGGGATTATTTAGATTACTTTGCCCGATTGTACAACTTGCGGCAACCTCGCCGCCGAGAGCGCATCTATGCAGTTTTAGAACTCGTACAATTAACCAACAAGCGCAACAGCTTAATTTCAACTCTGTCGCGGGGAATGAAGCAGCGCCTGAGTTTGGGGCGCACGATTATTCACGAACCGCTGCTGCTGCTGTTAGACGAACCAGTTTCGGGTTTAGATCCGATCGCGCGATCGCAATTTCGCGAAATCATCAAATCCTTGCAACAAGCCGGCATGACCGTAGTCATATCATCCCACGTTCTCAGCGATTTAGCGGAACTTTGCACCTGGGTAGGGATTATGGAATTGGGTTATCTTGTGGAAAGTGCCCCTTTGCAAGAACTTTACAAACGCCTCGGGAAACAGCAAATTTTCCTGTCAACTTTGGGCAATTTAGAAGCACTGACATCCGAACTCAAAAACTTTCCTTGGGTTGAAAGTTGGGAAATAGTGCCGGAAACTAATCAGGTATGCGTTCATTTTTCAGGAAGCCGGGAAGATGCAGCAAATTTATTGCGATCGCTCGTCAATGCTAATATTCCTCTCACCGAATTTCACTGCACTCAAGAAGACTTAGAAACTATCTTTCTGAAAATGGGACACAAACAAGCATCTTAAATAGCTTTGGAGGTACGGGCGGTCAAAAACGGGGTTTTTATCAAAATCTTTCATCAAAGCTGCGAGACTCACCAAAAACCCGGTTATGAAGGTCTAAATGAGTTCAAGGGGTGTATCTGGGTTTTGAAGCCGGAAGAAGCATGACCGCATATAAGTTATTAGTTATAATCCCATAT
>NZ_JAUBOJ010000503.1:0-4439 GCF_036700185.1 Microcoleus sp. BM001215392
GGTACGAGCGAATTTTGGACTACTTCAAGCAAGCACAGAAAGAATGCCCCAAAGGGGTGGGACTAAAAAAGGATAGTAAAGCTAAAGGCTCTTACATCACCCTCCAGTTTAAATTAGGTGACAAGCGTGTCAATAAAGCCTGTGGGTGTTACCTGACAATTAATGGTATTGCTGACGCATTGAAGAAAGCTCATCTAGTCGCTAGCGCCCTACAATCGCTAAAAACAGAGTCTCAGTTTTTAGTCTGGTACGATGATGTCATTTTGCGAAAAAATATTATCAAGAATGACTTGATGACGTTCGGTGAGGCGATTGGACAAGTAGAGAAAGAATACTGGGATGGACGTACTAAACGTCGCCAACAGCGAGATAGAGCTAATGCCAGCCATCAGTGTACTTGGGGTGCGGTCTACGGTCGTTACTACAAATTATTGCCACGCGAAAAGCTTGTAAACTTGACAGATATTCTGTCTGTGATTAACAGCAAAAAACAAGAAACTAAATGTTTTAAGAACTGCCTATGTGCAATGAAAAAATTAGCAGAGGTCATTAAAAATACTGATTTGCTTAGCCGCCTTAAAGAGATTGACGGCATACAAACAGAGTTTAGAGAAGATATTCAAACTTTGTCAGTTGATGACTTTTTGAATCTTCGCGACGAGGTTTTAAACATCCCTTCTAACGACAAGCGATACCGCCCAGAGCAGCGGCGCTGCTGGTTGTGGGTGTTTTCAATGCAGCTAGTGTACGGATTTCGAGTGCATGAAGTTTTTGCAGTTCAGAATATTGACAAACCGTTTAAAACAAAAGATGGCATCATCATTCCGCCTCTGACTGAGGCGAACAACACAAAAATGATTGCTGTCGTAGGAGAGCGGACAAATCTAAATACCACCACTAAAACAGGCTACCGATTGTGCGTGCCAATGCTTCCCCCTACTCATTTTGATTTGATTGAACTGTTGGAAATCAAGTCGGGAGAATTACCTAATATCCGGTTAATATCCAGCAATCCAAAGACAATTGCTGGGGTTTACTGCAAGAGAGGGCACGACATTTTAGTGAGATGGAGTAAGAGCTTGAGTCAAACTCATGCTTTGCGTCACTTGGCTAACCTAAACGGTCAAATGGCAGGGATGTCTCAGGAAACAAGAGCTAAGAATTTGGGGCATTCAATGCAGATGAACGAAGGCACTTATAAGAAACGAGCCAATACTCAAACAACGATTGACTTGTTGACTCGATCCACGACAGAAGCTATTTCATTGGGTAGCGCTATTGGGGTGCTTAAACAGTTAGGAAGTGATGCGAAAAACATCAAACTGCTAGCAGCTATTTATGGTATTACGCCCGATCGAGTGATGGAACTGCTCGCCGAATAATTATGCACAAAACTTTACAACCTCTGTGTTGACAGATGGCTGCGAATCTGCAATCGTGAGTAACTAAGGAAGATTGATGCGCGACTGACAAGCACTTGCAATGCTAATCAAGTCACGACTTCCCCAAACCGTTAACAAACAACGTTTGGAGCTTAACTATTATGCCAGTCGTAGACGATTGTCTTTGCGGACGATCGCAACTCTTCATGATTGAGTTTGCGAGGTTCTGCAATGACTGAACTATCAATTTTTGATTTTGAGGGGCAAGAAATCAGGGTGTTCGGATCGACCGATACCCCTGAGTGGGTTGTTGCTGATGTGGGTGCTGTCTTAGGCATTAGTCAAAGCACGTTATCGGAACGTGTGAGTAAGATGCCTGAAAGTTGGAAAGGGATTCGCTCCAACCGAACCGGAAGTGGGGTTCATATCGGTTTAACCGATACGAACAAAGGTGAGCGACAAATGCTTACCGTAACGGAACCGGGTTTGTACGAGCTGATTTTCCGATCGGACAAGCCGGCAGCCCAACGGTTCCGAGTTTGGATGTTTGAGGAAGTGTTACCCAGCATCCGCCGGACAGGAAGCTATTCTCGTTCCACCTCTGAACAGGTTTTTGACCCCCAATTATCTCAGTTCATAGAGCTTGCACAGAGCCAAGTTGATGTCATCAACGAACAGCAAAAAATCCTGGCAGAACAGCAGAAAATGCTGGCAACAGCTCTAGCGAGCCTCAGCAAAACCAAAGCCAAGGACAAAAAACAGCCCAAGTGGACACCGCGCAGTACCAGTCATTTACTGGAATTCATGCGCGAAGTAGGTTTAGAGGCTCAGCCCCAAGGTCAGATTTACATCAACGACCTCTCTGGCAACAGTTGCAAGACTGGTACATCAAAACAGGGGTGCTAACAGTCAAGACTGTAGGATGCAAAAAAGAATTGATTTGGCAAAACTTACCAAATCAAAAAGACACTCCGATAAAAGCTGTAAATCAGGTCTACCGAAGATTTCAAGAACTTTTCTCCAAGTTAAAAAGACAACGGTATACACAGTGTAGTGAAGTAAAGCGATGCGGGTTCAAAGCTAAATTAGCAAGATGGACATAAAAGCGCGTGCAGAAAAATTTAGAGAGTTACTGCGTCTTCCCAGACCCGAAGAAGCGTGGGTTACTCTTTGGCGGCGTCAGAGAGAAGCTCGAACATGGAAGTTCTGGCACGTATTTGCCCTCACACTGAAGTCAGAAATTTGCGCGGTAATCAAGGCATCTCTTAAATTGACCTGGGCAGCAGCGTCAAATTTACCAATTTACTGGCAGTTACTACGAGTTGCGGTCGGAAGCTACCGAAAAACGCCGCATTCTTGACTGGTTGAAGACCTATTCTGAGAAAGGGAAAGGAGGTGTATACCGCAACAATCGAGCTAACTCAAGCAGCGTAAACGAGGTCTATAACTGGATGGTCTTAGGACTGGCTGTAGACATTGAGAAGGTGAACCCGCCCGGTTTGAATTGCTCTAACGGGGTACTGAGGATTAATCCTGATGGCTCTCATACCTTTACTCCGCACAGTCTCGAACAGGTTTACACATACATCGGTGGCAAATATGACCCTGATGTCGATGTCACAGATTGCGATCGCCTTTTGGAATGTCTTGAGCCACAGCAGCGAGAGATTTTTCTCAGGACAATTGCTGCTGCACTGTGTCTGCCACTGGCCCGTTTGAAGATGTCGCGGGTCAAAGGACTGCTTTGTCACGGCGACGGTGGCAACGGTAAGGACACTTTGCGGACGGCATTAGTGACGGTGTTGGGGCGGGGCGTGACTGGAAAGTCTTTGAAAGATTTTCAGATTTATGACACCGGGCGCAAGTTTCCCCTCGCTGGTTTGGAGAATTCTTTGTGCAACTGGTCGAGCGAGAATGCGGACGCGGTGAAATTGGACAAGCTGCAAAGTCTCAAGCAGTTCATTACGGGTGATGAATTAACCATTGAACACAAGGGACGCGGTGAGTATCCATACAAGCCAGAGGCGATATTCCTTGCTAACTGCAATGTTCTGCCATCTATCAGCAGCGATGCCGAAGCCATCCGCAGCCGATACTGCATCCTGAGTTTCAAAAAAACTTACGTGGTTGGAGCCGATTCTAATGAAGGTCAATTAGAAGCCGACCCTCGGTTTAAGGAAGATCCAAGCTTTGTGCTGGAACAGATTGCACCGGCACTGCTGAACAAGATGCTGGAACGGATACCGTTGCTGCTGGCTCAAGGGATTAATTACGGTTCCAGTGACGCGGCTTTGCGGGAAGCTCAGGAAAAGTCTCAGCACCTGTGGCAGTTTGTCAGGGATATGGGGATTGAGGTTCAGTCTGGCGGACGTATTTATGTCAAAGACCTCTGGCAATGGTTGCAGGACTGGTATGTAGAATCTGGCATTTTGGAAGTTGAGCGCAACGACAGGGACAAAGAGAAACGGGTTTGGAATGACTTGCCAAACCGATACGATACCCTCGTGAAGTCTATGAATCAGGTATATGCAAGGTTGTGTGAGATTTTTCCCAAACTTCAGATACATCGAAACAATGAACGAGCCGACATGGAATTGAGAGGGCAAAAGTATTTGTCTGGAATTGGGATATGTACAAAATCTGAAACAAGTCCAAAAACTGGGTTGCCAGAGTTGCCAGTAGACTCTGCAAGGGTTACAGGGTTGCCAACTGAGTTGCCAATAATTTCTGGCAACCCAACTGGCAACCCAACTGGCAACCCTGTAATCCTTACGGGGAGGGGTGGCAACTCTGGCAACTCAATTTCTCCAACTATTTTGGAATTGTGCAATTACATCGAAAAACTCAGCCAGTCTGACAAGCAAAAACTGACAGAACTACTCACGGGCGTCCCTTGTTCCGACCCGCTCAAAGCATTCAGAGTCGGTGACAAGGTGGCTGGTAACAAGCCAGAGGACTCTAGTTATAGCTGGCACGGCCGCATTGTTGAGATTCACACGAGTATCAGTTGCAAGGTTGACTGGCAAGAGCGCGAGGGTCATAAGGGCGGACGGGTAA
>NZ_JAUBOJ010000504.1:0-4423 GCF_036700185.1 Microcoleus sp. BM001215392
ACAGTTGACAGTTGACAGTTGACAGTTGACAGTTGACAGTTGACAGTTGACAGTGATTTTAGGGTGCGGAGCGGGTTGAATGTCTTGAGTATAAATTAATATTTTTTGCCCGCTCCGCACCTTACGATTAGTTATTAATTATTTAGGGTGATGATAGTTGCACCTTACCGCTAACTATTAACTAATGAGCAATGACCAATGACCAATGACTAAAAATTATGGCAGCCAAAAATCGGGAATAACAGTTTTAGTCAAACTGCGAGCAAACTGATTAATCTGTCTGCCGATTTGAATGTGCGGCTCGTCAGCTTCCACCGGAATAATTGCAGCTTTCTTCCCGATTCCGAAACGTGAAACTACCAAATTTGCCGCCTCCAAACCAGTAACATAAGCCTTTTCCTGCGACCAAGAACCGTGACGGGTCACAACCCAATCGCCACTCATCAATACATTATCATAACTTGTGACCGCAGGCAACAAATACTGATAACTTCCCGGTGCAAAATGCGTCACCGCCCGCGACAAGCGAATCGCGCTGCTGTCGATTACTTTAGCCTCCCGAAAAGCCGGAATGCAAGTCGCCAAATCCCGCTGAACAAGAGCAACTATTTCCTCATCTTTCAGGGGAATTAATTGATTGGCATGATAAAAATCAGCTTCCACAACTGTTCCCGGTTCCGAGCGGAATTCGTCGTGCAAAGCATTCAAATCAAAAAACGTCCAGCCTGTAGTCGAACTAAATCCAAAACAGGCATTTGAAGGCAGCGGAATATCAATTTTTCTGTCAAACCACAGGCGAACAGCTAGCACGTCAACAGCGCCCAAGTTCATCACGTCACGAAACTCTTGGCGGCTTTGCAAAGCGGGGCTGCTGCTGATTATTTTTTGCATTCCCGTGACGCCAACTGCAAAAATAACTGCATCTGCATCGAAGGTTTCGTCGCCGCAGACAACTCGCTTTGCTTGATTGTTGCTGTCAACTATGACATCAGTAACTCGCCGTTTTGTCAATACTTTGGCGCCGATTTTTTCTAGGCGTTCTACCCACGGACGAAAGATTTTTTCTCCGACAGTGCCGCGACACCAAACTACATCAAAATCTGCTTGATGTGCTAAAATGAAATAATACAGCATTCCCAAAGCTGCGGCGGCCGAGCACTGTTCTCCGGGTGCAAATAAACCTACTAATAACATGGGCTCAAAAGCATCGCGGTACAACCTTGCAGATACGCCAAACTGTTTGAACAATTCGCGGGCTGTAACGCGATCGTACCGCTGCCAAGCTTCGTCGGAATTGTCGAAATCTAGTACGGCATAGAGTAAGGGTAAGGCCGAAAGCCGATCGACTAATGGCAGTCTTTTGAATCGCGTGTACAAGAATGTTCCTAACGGCGTGGGAAGTCGGAGCTCGTCCTGAAAAATCGGAGATTCAACTTCCAATCCGGCGGGAGAATACTGACAGGAACGAGTCCAAGGTGTGAAGGGATCGAGTCCTAATTCCTTGACTAATGAAAAGATATTTTTGTAAGGATACCAGAAGCCGTGAATGCCTGCTTCTACGGAACGCCCGCCTGCGGTTTTCCACCCGGCGACTAAGCCTCCCGGCTGAGGCCCTGCTTCTAACAAAGTTACGTCATAGCCTTGTTGGGCTAGGTGATAGGTGGCGCCTAAACCGGCCCATCCGGCGCCGACTACGACTATTTTGCGGGCTGGCGATTCTGCTGACATTGCGTACCTCTTGATTCTTTATTTATGATGACATAATTGATAAAATAAAGCGAGATATAGCTTCGCTGATTTAGATGAGGTGTGTCTGGTAATCGGGAATTGGTAATCGCGAATTGGTAAGGGGGAATTGGTCGCACTTGACTGAGCTCATTTGATAAGCGCTGTATGCGATCAATAATCTGAAGGTTAGATGAGGTTTTTTTGAGGGCGATAGCTGTTATATTTAAACGTTAAGGTTATTTTTTTCGGCGAATTAAGATTAGAGTAAAATACACAAACAGAACGGGTTGTCAATATGCAATTGATTAATTATTTGACTGCTGTTTTTGGGGTGATTTGGCAGAATAGCATTTTTCACTGGGCGGCGCTGATTTTGCTGTGCGTGGCTGTTTGGGGCGAGTACACTTCTGTGAAGCAGTATCAGCGTTATGTGGGCGCGAAAAGCCGATCGACTTTTGAGGCTGTCAACTATTTGAACTCGAAGTTAGAAAAGGGTACCTCAGGGGCGATCGAATTGCGACAGTGGGAAACAGCAGCAGACACTTGGAAACTTTTACTAGACTGGTTTAGCGAGCACTTGGCGGGGGAAATAACCGCCGGTGGCGAGGCTTACAGGGCTCAGGTAAAATCCGGGCGGTTTGTCTTATTTCAGTATCCGGCCATTTTAGGGCGATCGGCACCTCGGAGTCAGTGGCGGTTTGTGCCCAGCGTCTTAGTAGCCCTGGGGGTTTTAGGCACATTTTACGGCATTCAAACCGGATTACAGGATGTTAACTTGGGTTCGCTGGAAGATACCAAACAATTGCTACCCTCGATTAGCACGTTGTTGGAGGGGATGAAAACGGCGTTTTCGACTTCTCTGATGGGTTTGGGCTCTTCTAGCGTATTTACGATCGTGTTGGCTTGGGGCGATCGCGCGCGCGTTGCTAATCAATCCAATTTGCGCACCAAATTAGATAAAATCGCGCAATTACAAACCCCCGAACAACTGTTTTCCCGCGCCAATTCCAGCGGTGGCGATGCTGAAAGTGCGATCGCGCTTGCGATCGAGACAATGAGAACCGGATTTGCTCAAATCGTCGAGGGGCAAAGCAATGTGAACTCCCAGGATCTCGGACAACAAATCGGTTTAGCAATGACCCCAGTTTTCCAAGACATTCGCCAAGAATTATCCGCACTCCAACAGATTAAATCAGACCAAGGCGAACAGATATTAAACAACCTGCTTTCAGGACTCCGCACCGAAGTAATTGAACCCGTAGTTGGGCGATTGGATCAAAGTGCTCAGTTAACTCAAGAAGCATCCGAAGCTGTCAGAGAACTGAAGAACGAATTAGGCGGAATATCTTCTAGTTTAGCACAATCAATCCTGACAATTCAAACTTTCCAGCAAGATACATTAGTACAGTTGCAAGAATTTGCAAACAACTTGCAGCAAATTTTGGGACAGTTTCAAACCGACACCCACAGCGTTTTGCAGGAAATGGCAACCGAAATACGATCGGGAGTTGGAGAAAGCATTGAAGGGATGAAAGCCCAAAGAACAGCCTTTCAAGAAAGCGCCCAAGAAGCCGCCAACACCTTTAGAGGAATCCAAGATAATTTGCAAGAATCTCTCCACACTCAAGCGGAACAAGAAAGAGAAATGCTGCAAGGTGTCGAAACCCGGATGACAAATATTTTAAATGCCACCCACTCCGCTTTTCAAACTCAGTCTGACACTCTCAAAGTAGTAGGCGATGAAGCTTCTGGATTGATGGATAAAGCCCGAGAAAATCTGGTTGGTAGCTTGCAAAATGTTGACTCAATGCTGCAAAACACCCGCGTCACAGTCCAGGAAGAATTAGACAATTTCCGGGTAACGTATCAAGCCTCTCTCCAGCAATTTTTTACCCAGCAAAACAATTTACTCGAAGGAACATTAGGCAAACAGCAAAAAGGTTTAGCACAGGTTGTACTCGGCTTGCAGAAAGTTTTTCAGGAAGAATCAGAGAAACGCAAATTGATGTCGCAGCAAGTTGACCAAAGCATGAGCCAAATTTTGACAACAGCCGCAGAAGTCAGTCAGTTTGCTAATTCTGTGGGCTTGAATTCCAGCCAGCGTTTGGCACAGTTGCAGGAATTAGCGAAGATAACCGGACAAGAAGTGCTGCGGGTAGAAAGCGTTTATGAAAAAATGGCGAATCAGTTCAATACAGAAGGAGAAAGGTTGCAAACTACCTATACAAATTTGGTGAATCAATTAAATGCTGCTTTGGAAGCGGAACAAGAACAAGTGCGGCGGGTTGAGAGTGCCTATCAAAACATGACTAATCAGTTCGATCGCGCGCTGGAGTTGGGCAACAATCAATTAATTGGCTATTTGGAAACAACTACTTCATCGCAGCACAAGTTTTTTGAAGAAGCAGATACTTCGATGGCGAAAGTGTGCAGTGGGTTGCAAGAAAGTTCTGACGGTTTGATGCAGGTTGCTCATTATTTGGTGGCGGCTGCTGATAATTTGGGAACGAAGAAATCCTAGGGGCGGGTTTTACGAGAACTGGGCAACACGCAGATATAATAAACCCGTCCTCCATAGTTGCAATGGGTGCATCTGGTTTTGAAGCCTGAAGAAGCATGACCGCAGATAAGTTATTAGTGATAATCCCATATTGAATGCGGTCATGCTTCGCCCCTACAAACATATTTGCCTTGC
>NZ_JAUBOJ010000505.1:0-4418 GCF_036700185.1 Microcoleus sp. BM001215392
TTTGATAAGGCTCTTGTCCCCCCCTTCTTAAGGGGGGTTAGGGGGGATCGAGACTACGCTAACAGCGAGATTTATCAAGGGTTTTAGACTTGAGTTAACACCTGAAAAATTACAGTGCTCCGGCTGCTGTTTGGTCAAATACGCCGCCGCTTAAATGAGTGGTGATATTCATCGCCTGCAATACTGGCAAACCGTCGGGGCCGTGGGGATAGTCGATGACGCTAACTGCGCCGTTTCCTTGTTTGAATTTCCAGAAATGTTCGGGTTCTAAATTGAATAGGTGGCAGAGAAGGGCTTTGTTGACGGCATCGTGAGCTACTACTATCCCGGTACCTGAAACTGATTTTACAATTTCTCGCCACGCTGCGATCGCCCGAGTCCACACTTGCTCTAAATTTTCTCCTTCTGGCATTTGCACTTTTTCAGGAGATGTTTTCCATTCTTCGAGCAAACCTGGATAGGATGCTTCTATTTCTGATTCAAATTTTCCTTCCCAAAGTCCGTGGCTGATTTCTCTCAATTCGTCGCGGAGTTGTAGTTGTAAGTCGCCGTGATGTTTCAGAATTATTTCGGCTGTTTCTTTCGGGCGCAGCATGGAACTGCTGATGGCAAAATCTAATTTTACATCCTTGAGGAATTCTGCGGCTTGTCGAGCTTGTTCGCGGCCGTTGTCGTTGAGTGGTACGTCTATTTGTCCTTGAAATTTACCTGCTCTATTCCAGTCTGTTTCGCCGTGACGTACTAGCAATAAGCGCGGCCCGCTGTGTTTGTCCCTCGGTTTGGGAAAGATTTCTCCGGTATGGGCGGTTAAATTCAAGGATTCAAATTGAACTGCTATTTTCTTGTTGGATTCTGTTTGGTCATCGGTAAATCCCAAATTGATGACACTAATTCCGCAATTTGATTGTTGAATTGATTGATAGTAATCTGGGGTGATTTCTGAAGCTGTGGCGATGAGAGCGCGGTTGATTCCGTTGTGACCTACTACTAGAATTGTACCCTCTCGGTGGCGCGACATCAGCTCTTGCCAAAAAATGCGGGCGTTAGCAAAAACTGCTAGTACCGGAAAGTGTTCGATTTCTCCTTCGGGGGAAGGGATTTTCATGGAAAATTTGTGGGGATGTTGTTGCCATTGCTGATATGCTTCGGGGAATTGGTCGATCGCATCTTGGCGCAGCATTCCTTCCCACAATGGCAAATCGATTTCCATCAATTTATCCGTTGGTTGGAGTTGTGGCGGATTTGTCAATCGCGACAGGATGATTTCTGCTGTTTCTTTGGCTCGTTGCAGGGGACTTGTATAGGCAGCATCAAAGGCGATACTGTTGAGTATGTCGCCTACTTGAATGGCTCCGGCGCGGCCTGCTTCTGTCAAAACTGATTTATCGAGGCGGCCTTGGATGCGACGCTCTTGATTGTATGTGCTTTTGCCGTGACGGACTAAGATAATGCGGGTCATTCGATTTTAGATTTTAGATTTTAGATTTTAGATTTAGCCTGTTACCAGTCTTCGGGTGCTTGTGACGCACCTTACCTCATTGAAAAATCTCGCTTATAGCCTAGCCTCGATCCCCCTAAATCCCCCTTAGGTCGGGGGACTTTGAGCAGACTCTTGTCCCCCCCTTAATAAGGGGGGCTAGGGGGGATCGAGGCCGAGTCGTCAAACTGTAGACCAATCCGATGCGTATCTTACCCAGTCGAAGGGTACGACGCGAGTCAAAAAGATGAGCCAGTGAAATTTTACCAGTAGACGGGATACTCTCGCCTGCAACGACCTATGATTGAAGACGGACAAGACTTAGCCACGGATTCGCGCGGGACGGAAAACGAGGAATGACACTGAAGCGGACAATTTTAGGTATTTTAACGGCGATCGCGATCGCTCTGGTCGGTTTATCTTTACTTGCTAGTTGGAATGAGCCACAAATTCAAAGCCGCCTGGAACTCTACCAGACAAATTTGCTGCTTCACGCCTCGGAGTGGGAAGGAGAAAATAATCAGGGTGCTAATTTCACTTCGGCGCGCAACAATATTATCGGTTCCGATCCTTTAAATACGGCTTTGGCGCAATATCAAGAAGCACGAGATTCGACTCAAAAAACTCTCGAAAAAAATCAATCTTCATTAACAAAACTTCAGTCTGCCATTGCCTCTGTTGCTGAAGATAATACTCTAAATTTTGCTCAAAAAAAGGCAGTAGAAGAGTCTGTAAAACAACAGTCAGCGCTGCTAAATGAACTTGACTTGCGCCTAGGGATTTTGCAGGCAAGCAGCGGTAAAACTAAGGTGGCGATCCAAACTTGGAATAATTTACTTGAGCGCTACAAAACTGACATTGATTACGATTCTTCGGCTGCAACTGCTCAGATTTTAACCGGGATTTGGAGCAATCCGCCTCAACTGCTGCCGGATGCTGAGCCGCGCATTCAAAAGTCTTTGGATGGCTGGTTTCGCTATCGCCCTCTAGCACAACTTTACAAGCTGCAAGAACGTTCTAAGGAACTGGTGGCGCTGCAAGCAGCAGAGCAGGTAACGGCCCAGCAAGCTCTAGAAAAGTTGGCAATTGTTGTTGGTGTTCCGGCTATATCTCTTTGTATCGGTACGGTTTTGCTGGTTGGTTTGACTGTGCAGTGGCTGTTGCAGCGCCAGCAGTTAGATAAGACTGATTCCGGGCCTCTTTTGGCGCGAAATTCTAGCTTGAGTTGGGATGTGCCTTGGGATGGCGAGATTGTTTGGCAGGTGCTGGTGGTCGGCTTTTTCTTTGTCGGGCAAATCTTGATTCCCTATTTGTTGCTGCCAGTTTCTCTGGCTGTTTTAAAACTGAGTCCTGCTACTTTTGACCCGCGCGAAAAGGCTTTTTATATCTTTGCTACTTATTTGTTGCTGTCGGCGGGCGGGCTTTCGGTACTGTTTTTTTCGGTCAAGTCTTTTTTACCTTTACCTGATGGTTGGTTTCGGATTGATTGGCGGGGAAATTGGTTTTTGTGGGGCTTTGGTGGCTATTTTGTAGCTTTGCCTTTGGTGGTTGTGGTGTCGCTGCTCAATCAACAATTGTGGCAGGGACAAGGCGGCAGCAATCCGATTTTGCCGATCGTCCTTGAAGGTAGGGACAACGTGGCTCTGGCGGTGTTTTTCGGCACTGCTGCGATCGCCGCTCCGGTTTTTGAGGAAATCGTGTTTCGGGGCTTTCTGCTGCCTTCTCTGACTCGCTATTTGCCTGTTTCCGGGGCGATCGCAGCTTCGGCTTTTTTGTTTGCGGTGGCTCACTTGAGTGTCTCTGAGATTCTGCCTTTGGCGACGTTGGGGGCGGTGTTGGGCTTTGTGTACACGCGATCGCGCAATCTCCTCGCCCCCATGCTTCTGCACAGTCTTTGGAATAGCGGAACTCTCTTGAGTCTGTTTCTTTTGGGCGGCGGCGCCAGTTAATTCTGGCAGTTGTAAATAATTGTTAATTAACCGGGCTTTTGTGACATCTATCGGCGTTGTCTGCTGAGGTGGAATTTGGCGATCGCCCGGCCGCTTACTTTAACGGAAAAACTTGTTTTAACATGGAAGTAACATCTTGTGGATCGATCGATGCCAGGTTGGCCCGGGCGATCGCACCCAACCGAGCTTGACCATCCGGCTAATTTTTATGTTAATTTTAAGTAAGGATGAGGTTTCAAACCCAATGAGCAATTTCAACAGCCACAAGTTAGAGGGAACAGCGAGTTGGATGCGTTTCGCACCCTACGCAGCCCTAGGCATTTTAATATTTTCTTTCAATTCCGGTAGCGAACTCAATTATTTCTTGAGAGGCTACTCGGTCATTCTACAGGCTCAAGCCGGTATAGTTCTGCTGTATTTTGCGATGTCCAAGTTTCGCAAAAACCCAAATAAATGAGTAAAAATTAGTAATATTGCTTGCCTCGATCGCATTCGTTGTCGATCGCGTTCGTTAAAGTAAAAAACTGGGGAAAGGGAAAAATGCTAAAAGATAAAACCGTAGCAGTTGTGTTAGCTTTCTTTATCGGAGGTTTCGGAGGCCACAAATTTTATTTGGGCAACAATGTAGCAGGAGTATTCTATTTGCTCTTTTCGTGGACGTTAATTCCCTCACTGATCGCATTTTTCGATTTTATCGGGCTGCTGCTGATGTCGGAGCAAGCTTTTCAGCTACAGTACAATGGCGGAATGTTGCCGTCTGGGTACGCGCTCAGAGGGGCAAAAGATGTCACAGGGGCGATCGCCGAATTGAAAGGACTTTACGATATGGGCGCCATTACTGCCGAAGAATATGAAGAAAAACGCCAAAAACTGCTGCGGGAATTGTAATTGGGAAGTCAGTAGTCAGTAGTCAGTAGTCAGTAGTTATTAGTCATTAGTTGGTTGTTATTTGTTGGTTGTTATTTGTTGGTGATAATAACTAATAACAACCA
>NZ_JAUBOJ010000506.1:0-4395 GCF_036700185.1 Microcoleus sp. BM001215392
GACTGACAGGGGCGGCGGAGGGGAGCCCTGATACAGACATGGAAAGGATGCAGCCTCAAAAAAAGGCATTGTATCATTTTGGGATGAATCTTGTAGGGTCGATCGAAGAACCCGCCGGAAAAGTAAGGGTTTTCAGCTTGGATAAAATTCAAAACTATCCAACAACAGAAACCTGCGGGAATTGGCTGCGGTTGGAGTAGAAATGAGCCTTTATCGGAACCCCTGCCAATTGAGCACACAAATTATCTAATTACCAGCATTATGACCATTCTTAACTACAACGAAACCACCTATCTGCAAGAAAATCCAGAAGTGGCAAAAGCCGTAGCTTCTGGCCTTATTCCCAACGGGTTCGAGCATTGGGTAAAGTTTGGTTTTAATGAAAAAAGAAAGCCACAAATTTCATTCAAAGAGCAATTTTATCTAGATGCTAACCCCGAGGTAGCAGCAGCAGTTGCCAAGGGTAGTTTGTCAAGCGGATTTGAACATTATGCGCGGTTTGGAGCGGCTGAAGGTCGCAAACCCGTTGCCAGTAACACACCCACAGGTTCTAAACTTCAAGAAATTTTAAAGCGCGGGTTTGTGCGGGTTGCAGTTAGCGAAGATGCGATCGGATTTAGCAAGCGGGAATCCGACGGTTCATTTAGTGGGATTGGCATTGATTTTAGTCGCGCCTTAGCCACCGCTTTGTTCGATAACCCGAAAGCAGTAGAATTCGTAGTCGTCGAGGCAGGCAAAGACTTTAACAGCGTAGCCAGTGGCGCAGTCGATATCGCCGCCACTTTGCCTACTCAATCTGTGCTCCGCGATGCCAGTTTAGGAGTAGATTTTTCGCCTACGGTTTTCTTCGACACTCAAGCGGTATTGGTGCGCGGTAATAGTGGAATTAGTTCTGTTAAGCAGTTACCAGGAACAACCATCGGCGTATTAGCAGGAACGCGCTCTGAGCAAAATTTAAAAGATGCCGCCAAACGTGCCGGAATCGCCCTCAACATCCAAACTTTTCCTTCTCAAGATACCTTATTTGCTGCCTACGATGCGGGGAAATTGGGCGCTGTTTCCATTAATCGCGGGGTGCTGAGCAATCGCATTCCCACCTTATCCAATCCGGGAAATCAAGTCATCCTGGATGAAGCCATTTCTAAAGAGCCTTTAGCACTCGTCGTGCCGGAAAATCAGTCTGAATGGGCTGATGTGGTGCGCTGGGTGGTCAGCGCTCCCATCCAAGCCGAATTCTTTGGTATTAACTCCCAGAATGTGAATGAATTTCTTGATAAAAATTCCGCCACCAAGAGCTTCTTAGGCGTGGAAGGAAAGTTAGGAGAATCCCTGGGACTCAAAAATGATTTTGCGTTGAAAGTTATCAAACAAATTGGTAATTACGAAGAAATTTACAATCGCAATTTCAATCCCAAAGTGCTGCCGCGCGGGCTCAATGAGCTAATGTTTGTCAAGCCTGGGGGACTGCTTTATTATCTACCCTTTTCGGGGACTGACCAATTAACCGTGCCCTTGGTAAATAACGACAACCGCAACGTTTTACAGGAAGTTTTAGACCGGGGTTTCGTGCGTGTCGGGGTGAGAAATGACGCGCCAGGAGTTGGTTTTGCTGACTCCAAGGGCAACTTAAGCGGATTTGATGTGGATTTTGGTCGGGCACTAGCAGCTTCCCTATTTGGCGACCCCAAGGCAGTGGAATTCGTGATTCAGACAACTGGGCCTCAGCGCTTCAGCGATGTCGCCAATGGCATCGTTGATGTAACTAGCCGCAATGCCAGCCACAACCTCAAGCGGGATGCTTTGCTGGGGGTAGATTTTGCCCCCATTAATGCTTACGATGCTCAAGTTGTGGTAACACCAACCGCCAGCGGAATTACCTCTTTTGAACAGCTTGGCGGTCGCCGAATTGGCGTGAGTGCAAATACCAATTCTGAGGTAACTCTGCGAGAAAAGCTGAAAGCTGCGGGCATTAATGCGGAAGTCGTAGCCTTAAATAGCTTGGAGGCTCTATTCGATCGTTATATAAAGGGCGAATTGGATGCGCTCACCGGCAATGGGGGTCTGATTATCTCTAGTCTTCTCACCTTACCCCCCGACCAGCGAGACAAACATCAGCCATTTCCAGATGTTTTGGGAGAGGAGCCTTTAGCAATGGTGGTGGATGAGAATCAATCCCAGTGGAAGGATGTGGTAACAGGCGTTACTTATTCTGTTTATGAAGCGTTAGAGCTGGGTTTAACTTCTGAAAATGTGCGCCAGCAAATCAATAGTTCCGATCCAGTTGTCCGCCGCTTTTTGGGAGTGGAAGGAAATGTGGGTGAAAGTCTAGGTTTGTCGAATAATTTCGCTTTGAATGCGATTTCCGCAGTGGGGAACTATCAAGAGCTAACCGAGCGCAACTTAGGTATTAGTGTTAGCCCTTTGCTAGTGCCTTATACCGAGGGCGGTGTCCTTTTCTCGGTTCCTTTTGCTTGATTTTGCTGAGTCGGGGTGATTCATGAATCACGCTGACAATAATTAAACCTTGAATATTGCCTTTCAATTAATTGGCTCAGTGAAATTATGATGATGCCAGCCACTATTAACCACATCCTAACCCGAACAGAAGAACACCAACTCTTACAACGCCTTGCCGCCGGGGAAATTCACGCCTTCTGGCAAATCTTCCAACAGCACCGAGACTACCTGTTGCGTTGCTGTCTCAAGTGGATGAACGGCAACTCAACGGAGGCGGAAGACTTGCTGAGTCAGGCGATGGTCAAAGCCTGGGAAAAAACGCAAAAATTCGCAGGAAAAATCGAGAACTTTAAATCTTGGCTAACGACGCTGACTCGTAATTTCTGGATCGATCTAACGCGCCGCCGAGGTGCGAACCAAGTTGAGGATATAGAAATTTACGGCGATCGCGACGAGCTAGGACTGGTTTCTGTTGACGACACACCAGCAAGCGCCTTGGATTGTGACGAGAAAAAGAGGGTGATTCGCGACGCTATTGATAACTTACAGCCAAGGCTGCGCGAGACTTTTATCCTGCACTTTTATGGGGAACTTTCTCATCAAGATATTGCCCAACAGCAAGAGATTTCCTACCAGAATGTCTGCAAGCGCATCTCCCAGGCGCGCGCAATTCTGGCTCTTGAGTTGCGGGGATATTTTGTTGGGGAGGATCGGACTGATACGGAGTTATCAGTTACGCCAACCTTAGCTGCAACTGAGTCGGCAACTGAGGAAATGTCCCAGCCGAATGCAGCAGTTGAAGCGGGAGCAGGGGAGCCGGTGACGTTATCTGTTGCGGTGAAGAAAGTGGAGACTTTTGGGGATGAGAAATTGCCGCAGGTAGCGGTATCTGTGGAGGATTCTGATTCGGATTTTGTTGCGGCGACTTCTGGAGGGAGGTTGGAGGAATTTAATTTTATCAGGAAACAGATACTAGGGGCAGTCTCCCCGTGGCTGCACCGTTTTGGAGGTTCACAACTGTTTCATTGTCTAAGAAAATTGGTATTGGAAGTAAGGGGTGAGTGGTGCCGGTGGTGTGGGGGCGACAACGGCAGCCGGTGGGGAAAGTTGCGGGAGAATGTGCGATCGTCCCTCTCTCCTCCTTGGTATCGTATTTTCTATTTTTAAGAGTTTTTTGAGCATGAAGATGAGGGTTCGTTTATTTTGAGTTTAACTACTTCAAATTAGCCTTAATCCCCAGCGTAACTTTTGGCGATATTTTAGGGAAATACTAGAGCTTAATGCGTGTAATTTTGCCAGTATTTTGGCAGCTTAAATCAGAAATCACGAATAAAAACGTCAAAACTTAGAAAGCAATCAAGAAGTGGTATAATTATGCAACAATGGATGGACTGGACAGTCAAAATCTCGGATGCCATCACCGATGATGTTCAGGCGAAAAATGAAATAAACCAATATTTCGCGCCAAATAACACCGAAGAGATATTGCTGACGTATGGCGACGCTAATTTTGGGTTCCTCCATATAAGCTTGCGACATACGGAAGATTTCGCCAGAATGTTCGGAGTTCATGGCAATGCGAATTTACTGAGGTTTCTCCAGGACTTGTTGAAGGATGGAAAGTACAAGACCTATGGTTATAATATCCGTCAGCAAGAAAGTAGGAGAGAGCTTGTAGTCATTTACCAGGTTGATGCAACAAAATTTGTAAAAGTCCCGATAGGGCAGAATGGAATGATTATAAGTGCAATACCTTCAGATAATACAAACTATGTATTGTCCTCTGATTATTAGGAAGGGTTGCGAGATGTGCCTCATCGCTTGAGTGGGCGTGAGCCAACTGTGTTAATTGCACCTAATGCCAATTTAATGTGAAGTTGCATATATTTCGATCCCCCTAAATCCCCCTTAAAAAGGGGGACTTTGAGAAGAATCTTG
>NZ_JAUBOJ010000507.1:0-4392 GCF_036700185.1 Microcoleus sp. BM001215392
CTACCTCAACTGGGGGCAACAGTCCCGCCGCCAACACCGGGGGAACCACAACCTCGGCCGTGGGATGCGGTGTTGGGAGGTCAGGATTAGCTGCAAAAAAAGTGGGTGAGTTGCGAGTCGTTTACGTCCAGTTTGCGTCCAGAAACTCACTCGTCGTGTTTAAAGGTAAAAGCACTCGACGACCCGCGCAGAATAAGGGTCTCAAGGCGACGGGGAAAACTACCAAGTTTTAGGTGTCTGGTTGGGTGCATTCAAAGTTAAATTAACAATATGGACATAAAGGCGCGCGCAAAAAAATTCAGAGAGTTACTGCTTCTCCCCAGGCCGGGGGAGGCATGGGTTTCTGTTTGGCGGCGTCAGAGAGAAGCTCGATCGTGGAAGTTCTGGCACGTATTTGTCCTAGCAATGAAGGCAGAAATTTGCGCGGTCATCAAAGCATCTCTTAATTTCACCTGGTCAGCAGCTCTTGTATCTGTCGCCCTACTAACCTATTTTTTTGAGTCCCACGATTCATTTGATGTCTGCACCACTGTTAAGGTAGAGCCGCTAAAACCCGAAGTTAGCCGAGGCCCGCCCAAACGATTTATCCCTATCCCTGATGTCGAAATAGGTGGTTGCGCTCGCAGTGACTCACTTATCCACTCGCTGGTTTTCTAGCGGGCGGTTCCTCTTATGCCTTGAATTTTCCAAAACCTGTAAACACCAAAAAACCGCTGCTCTTCAATTGGAACCTGATTGCAACGGCTTTTGGTACTAAACCCGCCTTTGAGGGCGGACATTAAATCCATGGAATCATCATATCCCAACGGGAAAAATTCTGCATCCGTAAATTCAATTTCTATCAACCCCAAACACCTCACCGAGTGGGTCGAAGGCTCAGCAGTTTCATTAGCGATCGCACATCTCAACATCGAATCGCTATCTGCCAAAGAAATCAACGAGCGCGTCCGTCCGAAAGAACCTATTAAAACTGTGGGTTGGTGGTGTCGAGGCATCCAGTGGCGAACAGGTGAACGGGCCGGCAATTTGTACGGCCAAGCTAAGCCAGACAAACCGCACCACCCGGAAGGCTCCAAAGAACGCAAATACTTAACAGCTAGCGGCATGGAACCTGACGCAATCTTTCTAGCAATGCCCGATCGCGATTATTGGGCAAAAGTTCACGCTGACAAATCCATCCCCCGCCATTGGACAGAGGGGGCTAAGAAAGCCGGGGCTGGATTGAGCATTGGGCTTGCAACCATTGCGCTAACGGGTGTGTGGAATTGGGGCAAAGACGGGGAGCTAGCACCCTTTGTGAAGGAGTGGGCACAGCCTGACACCATCCACTACATAGACTTTGACTCCGACTACGCGGCCAACCCAGCCTGTCGTGCAGCCATTTTGAAGTTTTGCCGCTTGCTAGAAGAGTGTGGCTGCGAGGTACACGTCACAGTTTGGGATGCCCTATTTAAAGGGATGGACGATTTTATCAAAACTAACGGTGGTGAGGCTTTCAAAGAGGCTGTAGCGAGCGCACCAACTCTAACCAAGTGGGAGAAATTATCACAGGCAGCAGCAAAAGTTTTGAGCCATCCAAAATTTGAAGCCCGCGAACTTTCAGAATTGAAAACCGAAGTCAGCAAGCTGGTAGAGGAAAATCTGAAGCGCTCCGACCTGACAATTGCGATCGCAAATCTGTCACAAAAGTACGGGAGGCTGACACAGGAAATCCGCTCGCTCTATCAAGAACTGGAGCATGAACTAGACCAAGAAGCAAACCAGGAAGACACAAGAATTGGGGTTGAACAACTGCTTGCCTCCAAGTCCGCCAGCGTCAAACTATCAGAAATCTTCCCCGAATCTCTGGCAAGCCCGATCGAAGAAGTAGCGCGACGCATGAATCTGAAACCTGAGTGCTACGCACTGGCACTGATTTCTGGTATCTCAAGATTCCTGAAAAATGGCAGCAGCACAATGCTTGTGGAGGAATGGAACAGGTATCGGTGTCGGACTTATGGCTACTTCGGAGCTCTTATCGCTGAGTCTTCTCAGATGAAGACCCCGGTAATGAACGCCATGATTACAGACCCGCTAGCAGCGATGCGGAAGAAGAATCAGGAGAAGTTTGAGGCCCAGAAAAAAGCCCATACAGAGGAACTCGAACAATGGAAAAACAGCAAGGATGAAAACAAAGGCCCCGCACCTGACGCGCCTGTAGAGACAATCCCCTACATCACCAAAGCCACATGGGAGGGGATAGCAGGCATGGTGGGACGCAACCCCAGCCAAGGAATACTTTGGGTCTGTGACGAACTCGCAGGATTTTTTAAATCAGCGAACCAGTACCGCAGCGGCAAAGGAAGTGACAAGGAGGACTTACTGGAATGCTGGAGTGGCAACGGCCCGGTAGTAGCACGCGCGGCTGGCACTACCGTCAATGTGGGCGCTGTCTCCCTTTCTATTTACGGCAACATCCAGCCCAAAGTCTTAGAACCTTTCCTCGGAGATGGCAACGACGACAACGGAACCTTTGCCCGATTTGAATTTGTACAGCAGCCGCTGGCTTTAACTCAAATAACTTTAGGGCTCCCAAAGATTGACATCAACCCAATGATGCAAGCGCTCTACGAAAAAGTCGATGCTCTTGGGGTAATGGGGTTTGAGCTAGATGAGGAAGCGAAAAAGCTGTTTGTGGATTATTGCAATCACTGTCATCGACTAAGGTTCAACCATCCAAAGCAAGGAATGCGGGCAATGCTTGGTAAAGCAGCCGAGAAAGTTGGCCGCGTCGCTACCATCCTGCACTGCATCCACGCATCACATTTAGGTCTTGAAGTTTCACTGAAGATTCCCGCCGAACACGTCGCAGCGGCCATCAAATGGGTAGAGTACACGACGCAACAAGCTTTGAGTATAAATATTGAGGTTTGTGGCGCGGACGCCCTTGCCCCAAACCTGGTAAAAATTCTTTCGCTGGCAGAGCGCAAAGGGGGAACGGTTTCGGCTCGTGAGGTAAGAGCAACTTTTGACGCAAAACACCGCCCCGAGAGTCAGCAAATTCGAGAATGGTTCGAGGAATTAGCGTCAATGAAGTATGGGGAGGTTACATCAAAAGGACAAAGTATTTTGTTTACTACCTCTACCCTATCCACACTATCCACACTAGCCTGTAATCAAGACACAGTAAAGGTTACAAGTGTGGATAACCCTTATCCACACCTATCCACACTATCCACAGTTTTACCCCATCTAAACGAGCAAAGTGTGGATAAGTGTGGATACAGTGTGGATAACCCTATCCACACCTCTAAATCCTTATCTAGTAAAGCTTTAAAGGCTAGTGTGGATAGTGTGGATACGAAAACACCACCTTTGGAAAATTTAAAATCCTCAAAGATGAGCTGTACTACAGAAGCTGCTAAGTCAGCGACCACCCCAAAGAAGCCCAGAACTTTTGAGATAGGTCAGCGGGTCGTAGTAAAAGATGTCGGGGGCATCTATCAAGGTGCACGAGGTGAGGTTGTGGACAATATCTACTGTCTTGCCACAGGTGACACTTACCTAGTCAGGTTTGATAAGCCTGTCAGAATGATTCAGCAATACGAGTTTGAACCTTGCGAGTTGATGAAGCTGTAACCCCATAGCTGTAAATGACTAGAATCTTGAAAATTGGCGGGTACTTGGAAAGGCAAAAAAGGAGTCAAAACGATGGTGAGCAGCAAAGAATATCCCGTGGGTAGTAAAGAAAATCCCGAGAGGGGTTACGTCGAAAAAGCGATGGAAGCACTATATGACGACAAAACATACATCGCTGTTGGTAAAAAGCTTTATCGATTCACTGGGACTTATCACGAGTGGCAAAACATATCCGTAGAACAGAGGCGGATAGCAGAATGGCTGAGTACATACGCTGAGGAGGTACGACCAGGTAAATTTGTTTATAAGTACGCAACATCAGCTTGTGTCAGACAGGTCTGGAGGATGGTTTTAATTGCTTACGCTGAGACTCCCGACAAATTAATTCTCAAACCCAGTTAGCTGATAACTAGCGACCCAACCCCATCCCCCTTGACTGTGGGATTTTCGCGTCTACAAGTTTTGTCTACAATATGTTGACAGTGTATACATCTGCCAGTTATTGTAGACAAATAGTGTATACAGGTGTCTACAATGAGTCAAAGTCAAGTGATATCCTTCAGAGCGAACGGTCACTTCCTGAACTGGATAGAAGCTCAGAAGCTAGAGGGTGAGTCGGTAAACCAGGCTGCGCAACGCATTCTCAAGGAAGTATCAGGCACGTCTACAGTGTCTACACGTAGCGACCCTCTTGTGTCTACAGTGTCTACAAGTTTGTCTACACGAAACAATGATAGCGTCGTGTCTACAGATGTTGTAGACATTGTAGACAAG
>NZ_JAUBOJ010000508.1:0-4386 GCF_036700185.1 Microcoleus sp. BM001215392
CCCGCTAATCTTATGCCCGGCGCAAGCCCATGCCCTATGCCCCATGCCCATGCGTACCTCATCTTTCTGAGAAAGGCTATACCTATTTTATTTGTTTGGTTTTAGCGGATTCGCTCTAATTTTCTAAGAACCCGTATTTTTCAGTTCTTCTCGCAGCAGTTTCTGGTAGACTTTCGGCAAACTAGAACTCATTGAATTGTTCTCGATTCCATATCCCAAACTCGTCCAAGTTCCCGACAGCATCCGCAAAACATCGGTTAATTTTTCCTGTCGCAACATCTCAGGAATATCGGCTTTCCAAAATTTGCGATCGCTCAACCAAGCATAAACCACAGCATCTTGATATTCTGGTTCAAAACTGTAATCTTGCCACCATACAAAATTACCAGGCTGCGGGTGATAGCGCTTCGCTTTGTCTTTCCAAGTTGAAGTCAAAAATTGATACCTACCCGCCGCTGTAGTACATTTGCCCACATTTGGGCCGTTAACAATTTTCACGCACCAGTCAGGATGGCGGCTCAAATCTAATACATATTTGCCGCCGTAAACAACGTGATAAGGCCGAGAAACATTGGACTCGCTAGCAGAAATAGTGCGCATCAAAGCTCGAATGTAAGGATCGCCGGTTTTCATAGCCAGCGGCGGCATTTTTCTCACCTCGCTTGTTGACTGCGAAAACTGCTGATTTCCCCGCAAATTGGCAACTAAAAAAACAGCGCCGCTAATTACACCGCCGATGACAAGTAGAAATCCCAAGATTTGAATTTCCGATCGCCTCAGCAAACTTCTTTGGCGGCGGCGCATTTTCTCGGTTTCAAATACAGTCATTTCCATTTCGGCAATTTCAGCTAATTTTCGAGCCGCCCGCATTCGGCGCACTCGGAAATCGTGCTGGTATAGCGGCGCTGCTAACAGCGTTAAACTCGATAAAGCTCCGGCTAATTTGACCAGCCAGAAATCGAATTCACCGACGATCGCCACATTTGTCAGAGTAGAGATTCCTGTAAGCAGCTTAGCCGGATCGATCGATCGCGCTGGCCAATAAAAAATCGCTAGTTGTACCAACAGCGCTAGACTAAACGCAAAAAAAATCACGACTACAGCATTCAAGCCTTCTCGCAAGTGCGATCGCACTCCAGTATGCCGCCGCTTGAACTTGCGCGCTTTCGCGGGGCCAGGCAGCATATTCAGTAAGGGATTGAGGATTTTGACGGCTACAAAGTGAGCGACAAAGAACAAAGGTAACTGAATCAGCCAAGCCGCCAGCAGTACAGTCAGAAAACCGATATCGTCGCTGGCGAAAGGAATGCCCCTGCGAAGGACAAAACTAAAACTCTGAGCGAGAGCAAATGCCCTTAACCACGAAATCGGATAGGGGAACCAAGCTGGCCACTTGAGAGTTTTCATCATGCGGGGAAGGGGAAATTTCCATGGCGGATTGTCAAACTCTTAAGATTTTGCCAGATTTGGCGATCGAAAAATTGCTCGATCGACTGACTTGTGGCTTCTGGCTTCTACAGTTAAGCTTGGAGACATATCTAATGTTGAGGTTGATGGTTCGATGGTTAACAAGTCATTAAGCAAACTCATGATAGCTGCGGGGCTTTCCCTGCCACTGTTAGCCTTGACAGCACAAGGCGTTTTCGCTCGGATGGTTAGAGTTTCGGTGATCAACAACAGCGGCAAGACGATGACAGCCGTTTATATGTCTGCACCTAGTAGGGATACTTGGGGAAAAAACGAGCTAGACGCCCCTATTGCCGATCGGGAAAAAGCAGATTTTGAGTGGAATCAAGCTGACTACGAAGGCGTGGATGCGGGCTGTATTTTTGATGTCAGAGCCGAATACTCCGACGGCAAAGCTACAGACTTGCCCGCTGTTAACCTTTGTAAAGAAGCAGCTCTCAACTTCAATTAATTGATTTTTTAAACAAAAACCGGGTTTTTCCCCAGGACGATATTCAGCAAAAAAAAAATTGACTTTGGAAAAACCCGGTTAATATCTTGTCCGCTCGAACGGCCATAATTAGAGGGTTTGATCTTTCGGAATGCGAGCGCTTGGAAGCGGACTAAAGTCCGCACTACAAACCTTTGCGGACTAAAGTCCGCACTACAAACCTTTGAAAAACCCGGTTTCTTTGTTACCTAGTAGGGACTAAAGAAACCGGGTTTTTTACCTAAATTGTTGGCTGTAAATGCGTATTTTCGTAAAAAACCCGGTTTCTGGGAACCAGTGTACCAGCCAGAATTCAATCAAACCACACCGGCAAACAACTCCTCAAAACTCTTTTGCGGAGCCTCGGGCTTGGCCACAATCTCCACAACCTTGTTGCGAGAAGCCGGCTGAAACAGCGCTTCCACGCACACTTGGGCTACCTTAGTCCGGGGAATGCTGCTTTCAAACAGTGTATCCGCACTCCTCATGACGATCGCATCTGAATTATCCTCATTTTTGAGACCGCCCGGACGGACGATCGTATAAGTCAAGCCGGATTTTTGCAAATATTCCTCCGCCTGCTTCTTCCACACCAGAATCAGCCAAAACAGATTCAGCGGGTGAAAAAACTGAGAAACGCACAGAGAAGTCACCAGGACAAAATGCTCAATTCCCTTAGCCTTAGCTGCCTCCACCAAATTTTTAGTACCCTCCAAATCCACCTTGTAAGGCGCAGTCGGGTCAAAACCAGGGGCTGCCCCCGTCGCGCACAGCAATACCGTACTATCGCCGATCGCATCGCCCAGAGAAGTCGCATTTAATACATCGCCAGTAACTAACTCAGCCTCAGGAGGTAAAATTTGCCTTGCTGTCTCTAGATTTCGGACTAGGGCGCGCACGGGAATGCCCCGCTTGACCAATTCAGTGACAATTCGGCGGCCAGTCTGACCTGTGGCTCCTGCTACAAATGCTTTCATAAGTCGAGTTATGCTGTTCTAGGGTAAGTTTTGTTACTATCTATTTCTCAATTGTAGGGAGGAAACTCCCCGACCACATCCCCAACCCGACTGATTGGCGTGTATTACAGGAGAGCATATGATGAGGCAGGATTCCGCTGAATATCAAACTGTTGAAGCTTCTGACGAAAATTGCTACGCAGATGCGAGTTTCAGACAGCGCGAAAGTGCAGGTGCGGATACAGGCGAGGAAGTTGAGCCGATTTGGTTTCACACCCACTTTGAAGACAGCATGGAGATGTACGCGGATGCTGCTACGGTGGCTGAGCATTTGAACAATCACAAGACTTGGTTTTGTCAGTGCGCTGCGCCAATGAAGGCCCAGGCGATCGGCGAAAACGGCTACGATCTATTAATCGGGCGTTTTGGGGCCTTCGGCTACCGCGTTGAAGCGAGAATTGGTTTAGAGTTGCTCCCACCTGACGCTGAAGGCTGCTATTTGATTAAAACTATTCCGGTTCCGAATTATACCTCGCCCGGATATGAAGTGGATTTTCGATCGGCAATGAAGCTAGTCGAAATACCGTCTGACGAGTTTGCAGCCGATTGGCCTGCGTCGCAACGCGCCCAGCTACCGCCTGCGATTACCAGCGCTACCTGGAAGCTGGATTTAGCTGTAGGGGTTTGCTTTCCCAAGTTTATTCGATCGATGTCTCAACCTCTCATTGAAAAAACCGGCGATGCGCTTTTGGAAAAAATCATCAAACAAGTCAACCGCCGCTTGACGTATAAAACTCAGCTTGTTTTCCATGAAAGTTTAGGAATTCCCTTTCCCAAAAAGCCTAAGAAACACTAACAAAACTTGCATCCCAACTCCTATTCGTAGGGTGCGCACTGCGCACCTTACCCATTTTCTACCAATTATCAAAACTCTTGCAACATTATTCGTAGGGTGTGTCGCCCTCAAAAAATCCCAAACAAATATCAACAATCTGATAGCGACGCACCTGACCAACCCTCCTGCGTGTAGACAATCCGGACGTTCACTCTCGCCCAAAAGTTATATATTAGCCAAACTTTAAAGTTGTTCGCGTGATTGAAATCAATCACCTAAAAATTCCTATTATCGAGAAAATAAATATACCCAAAAACCTCTAAAACCGAATTTCATTTAAAATCAAGCTTCTCTTTTCGTTATCTAAACGAGGATATCGAACTGTGGCAAAACTGAGCGTCCACCAGGCAATATGTGCGTATTGAGCGCAATCGAACCAGGTAACAGCAAAAACCAGATAAGCAATAGCAACTGCTGCCATCCCGCGCATAGAGGATTGCAGCGCTAAAGATAAATAATATCCCCAAAGTCCGAGGCCAGCAATCAGCCCCAAAATCCCAACTGATACAGTTGTATCGAGAATCCAATTGTGAGCTTTATAAGTCAATACGGTTTACTTAACACTATTTATGCCCGGAGATCCCCCTAAATCCCCCTTA
>NZ_JAUBOJ010000509.1:0-4373 GCF_036700185.1 Microcoleus sp. BM001215392
TTCGGAATGCGAGTCCTTCATGGATGCGGACTCGCATTCCGAACGATCGAACCAAAATTCATATATTTTAGTTACATGACTTATCCTCAGCCAAGTCCCGATCCGGAACCGCTACCTTCTATCGCTAATTCCCCAGATATTACAATCAATTCTCTCCCAATTAGCGAGAGTCAGTCAAATTCTTTTACAGGCGAATCTTTAATTGATTTGCGGCTGTACAACCAGTCAAATTTCGATCGCGGAAGGCCTGGTTGGCTAATTTTGTGGTGGTGGTTCGTGCAGGCGATCGCATTTCCCCTCACTCCACACCCTTGTAATAGCATCAGAAGCGGCTTGCTGCGGTTATTTGGAGCAAAAATAGGTCGCGGTGCGGTGATTCGCCCTACAGCTCGTTTTACCTATCCCTGGAAAATTGAAATCGGTGATTGCAGTTGGATTGGCGATGATGTTGTATTGTACAGTTTGGATAGAATTGCGATCGGCAAACACTGCGTCATTTCTCAAAAAAGCTACCTCTGCACCGGCACTCACGACCCCCAAGACCCAGCCTTTAGCTTAATCACAGCACCTGTTATCATTAATCATGGCGTTTGGATTGCCGCCGACTGCTTCATCGGCGCCGGTGTCGAAATCGGTGCTAATGCTTTAATTGGAGCTCGCAGCAGCGTCTTCAAAAATATGCCAGCTAGCTTTGTTTGCACAGGAACACCCTGTCATCCCCGCTATCGGCGAGAAATCAAAACAGTTAGTAGTTAGGACTTCCGTCCTTTCTTACCCAACTTCGCCGATAAATATTAAGCTTGTCTATCGAGCCATATATTTACTTAATTCACCACAAAATGACTGTAAATACAATCCCCCAAGAATTACTCACAAATATCTCTCAAGTCTTTACATCTACCTTATTTAAAATAGGGGATAATCCTGTATCGCTGCGGTCACTTGGGGAACTGATTGTATTGTTCATGGCTGTCCTCGTTATCTCGCGAGCTTTTACGGACTTTCTCAAGGAACGCTTGCTCGTGCGATTGGGAATTGACGAGGGAAACCGGGAAGCAATCGCCGTAATCT
Organism: Microcoleus sp. BM001215392; assembly: GCF_036700185.1. Classification (NCBI taxonomy): domain Bacteria; kingdom Bacillati; phylum Cyanobacteriota; class Cyanophyceae; order Oscillatoriales; family Microcoleaceae; genus Microcoleus; species Microcoleus sp. BM001215392. Next base: position 1,072 of record NZ_JAUBOJ010000509.1, read on the forward strand.
TGCGCTATTTGATAGTAGCTTTGGGAGTTATTGCTGCCATCCAAAGCATCGGCTTTAACCTCGCTTCTTTGGCAGTAGTCGCGGGGGGATTGGGCGTGGGAATTGGCTTCGGAATACAGGATTTAACAACTAATTTTGTCAGCGGCTTAACGCTGCTTTTAGACAGACCTGTGAAAGTCGGAGATTTTGTGGAATTAGAAGGATTGATGGGAATTGTCAAAAAAATCTCGATTCGATCGACGATTATCACTACCAACGACGACTCCAGCGTCATAGTTCCCAACAGTACCATGATTAGCAACAAAATTGTTAACTGGAGTTACGAAAATCCGCTACTCTGTCTGCGACTATCCATCGAAGTAGCGGAGAATAGCAACCCGCTGTTAGTGACAGAAACTCTGCTAAATATTGCTTATGCAGAAGCCGGGGTTTTGTACGAACCAAATCCGAAAGTATTATTTGTTGAGTTTGGCGATGATAGTTTTAAATTTGAGCTGTTAGTTTGGACTGACAGGCCGACGGAAAGGGAAGTAATTAAAAGTTCGTTGAATTTTGCGATCGAGTACAATTTCCGCCACCAGGGCATCGATTTTCCGTTTAATGACCGAGAAATTTCTTTGAAAAATCCAGAAAGTTTGTTGTCGGTTTTAAATCAAAAGGAAACTGCAATCGCTCCGAGAAAAATAGCTAAAAAAAGTCCAAAAATGCCAATACTGGCAGAGTCAGCCAAAAAGCAACAGTCACTTAGCGGTTTGCTGCGAGAGGTGCAATACTTTGAAACTCTGACGGATCTAGAATTGCGGCAATTGATTGAAGTTGGATACCGCCAAAGGCTGCGCCCGCAAGAATTCTTGTTTCGCGAAAATGACCCCGGAGATGCTTTTTACCTCATACTTTCAGGTTCGGTTGAAGTTTTTGTCGAAGCTATTGACAAACACCTGAACAACCTCGGTACGGGTCAGTTTTTGGGGGAACTTTCTTTGATGTTGGGAATCCCCAGAACTGCTTCGGTGAGAGCTTTGGAAGAAACAATTTTGTTTGCAATCAATAAGGAAGGTTTCCAGAAAGTTTTAACTGAACGACCGGATTTATCCGAGCAGATTATTCAAGAAATAGTCAAACACAAAGAAGAGTTAAGCGAGAGACAGCAGCAACTTCGAGAAATGGAATTGGTAGATGCAGCAGAAGACGATGAAAATCCTGTAGAATGGGTGAGGCAACGCCTGAAAAAATTATTTAGTGTCTGAAATAATTTATATGACGCGATTCATTCACGATTTATTTGCCAAAGAATATCTGGAGGAATTTCTGTCGCCGATCGGAACTGTCGATATCGGTAAAGATGTGACTTCTGAAGTCCGAGAAATCGATGTTTATTTCACTCCCGGCACCGCCATCCCTGAATACTCGGAAACGCTGGGATTGTTGGGAAAAATGGCAAGCACGACGGCAATTTTTGAACCTTTTCGCAATCCGGCAAGCATCAACGAAATTTGTACCTGTCTGGGCAAGTTATTGGACGTGCGCGGCGAATTGGAACGCAAATTCAGACGAGAAAATACTCGCTATGATGACGATCGATTACCGAGGCTGTGGATTCTGATGCCCACGGCATCGAAAGCTGTGGTAGATAGTTTTAATGCGATACCGGATACGGAGAATTGGGTGCCGGGAATCTATTTTTTGGGCGCCTCCTTGCGTACCGCCATTGTGGCGATTCACCAGTTGCCGGAAACTCGTGAAACCCTGTGGTTGAGGATTTTAGGTAAAGGGGGAGTGCAGCAGCGGGCGATCGCCCAATTGACTTGTTTAGCAACGGACGATCCGTTACGGATGATTGCGCTAGAATTGCTATATCGGCTACAGTCAAATTTAGTAACTGAAATCCAACAGGAATTAGAGCCAGAAGAGCGGGAGTTAATTATGGCAATTGCACCACTTTTTCGAGAACAATTAGAAGCAGCACAGCAACAGGGACTGGAACGGGGACTAGAACAGGGACTAGAGCGAGGACTAGAACAAGGCTTAGAACGGGGGCTAGAAGAGGGATTAGAACGAGGTAGACAAGAACAAAAGCGCTTAATTTTAGAGAACTTTCTGCGAGTTAGATTTGGAGAATTAATTCCAAAAATGACAGTTTTTCTATCTCCAATATCCAAGTTGCCGGCGGCGGAATTTACAATGCTGTTGCTGGGATTGTCGATGGTGACAGTCGATGACGCAGGGCGCGAATCTGCGGTTAAATTGTTGGCTGAAAGTGTCTTGCAGGTGCGATCGCCCGAATTGGGCGATCGGCTACCAACAGCGGTGACTAATTTATTGGCATTGCCGATCGCAGAAATGACATTGTGTGTAGAACAACTGCCGCAGCTATCGGCTGATGAATTGAGGCAAAGGTTAGGTGAAGCATCTCAGTAAAATTTGCGATCGATGTGAACCCTGTACAACGCGCTTGTCCAACATTTTTAAATAGGATTGACGCTCGTGCTGGGTTTCGTTCCTGGGCCCAACCTACACAAACTACTGCGCGCGACGATTCATCCCATCAGCTAGCAACTGTGCTTCCTCTCGATCTCCATCGCTACCATCCCAACCACCAGTGGTATGCCTCAATTGAAAAATCACAATTGGATTTTCGACTAGCTCTACTCTCCAGTTTTCCAAGCGGGAACTCGGGCAGACAATCGAGATAAATTTGTGAGTATCCCGTTGCAATCCTACAACATAAGGACGCTCATAGCCATCTCCAGACCAGCGACGACAAGGATAAACCGCACTTCCTGGCTCAAAATGCTTAGATCCGCGAATCTCGATGCCTTTCATTGAGTAGGTGGCATTTTTGACATTAGCGACTAAACTCCAGACAGGATGCAGCGGCGGAATAATCTGACTATTTATACCTGTCGGCAGGCTCTTGAGAATATTTAAGTCGGACACGATCGCAACGGATACTTTCAGTTTACCGTTGTTAAGATGGCTGGGAATAGACGTTTTAAACGATCGATCTATCCGATCCTGCCACTTCTGTCGCCACTCGTAGAGGCTATTTGCAATCTGCACGTACTTCTCTCGATCAGTTTGAGGAATCCAGATCTGTACCGTTCCAGGGGAAACCCCAGTCAATCTGTGTTTGATCCACTGAAACGTGCGGTACAGGGTTCTCCTGCATCCTTGGTGTAAAATGTAGCAAATCATACTAAAAATATGAGGTCTGAGCATTGAAACCCTTGATAATGCTAGACTATTAGCTGCTATACAAATACTAGACAAGTCTAGACATTTGCTTCTTACTTCATCGGGAG
>NZ_JAUBOJ010000510.1:0-4355 GCF_036700185.1 Microcoleus sp. BM001215392
CCCCCTCAATCCCCCCCTTGCTAAGGGGGGGAAGCAAGAAAATTTGCCGATTATTATAGGGGCTCATTACGATACAGTACCCGGTACGCCTGGGGCCGATGACAATGCTACGGGTGTTGCTGTTTTGCTGGAATTGGCGGCAGAGTTTGCCTCGAAACCGCTAAAATATCCAGTACAGTTAGTTGCGTTTGATATGGAAGAATCTGGCTGTTTCGGAAGCAAGCACCACGCAGCTAAATGCAAGCAACAGCAACAGTCAATTCGGTTGATGATTTCTTTGGAAATGTTGGGTTATTGCGATCGCACTCCGAACTCTCAAAGCTATCCGGCGGGACTAAAATATTTTTATCCGAATATTGGCAATTTTATTGCTTTAATTGGGAACTTGCGGACTGTTCGCGATATGATTGCTTTGAGTAGAAACATCCGCAAAGTCGGTCAAGATTGCGAGTGGTTGCCGGTGCCGAATCGAGGTTTGATTGTGCCGGATACTCGCCGCAGCGATCATGCTCCTTTTTGGGATAATGGTTATCCGGCGATTATGGTGACGGATACGGCTAATATGCGGAATCCTCACTACCATCAACCGAGTGATAAGATTGAGACTTTGGATTTGGATTTTTTGGCTGGTGTTTGTGGGGGCTTGGTTGAGGCTATTCGATATTTATAATTTTATTTGAATGAACCGCGAAGACGCGAAAAACGCGAAGGAAGAAAGAAAGAAGATGATAGAAAAAGATATGAATACTGTTTTTACCGATCGCACTTCCTGGCAATTTTGGATCGATCGCGGTGGTACTTTTACCGATATAGTCGCCCAAAAGCCTGATGGTAAGCTAGTTATTCACAAGCTGCTGTCGGAAAATCCCGATCGCTACACCGACGCAGCAGTTCAAGGAATTCGCGATATTTTGGGGATTGGGGCGGGAAAATCGATACCGGCGGCCCAGATTGCAGCGATTAAAATGGGGACGACTGTGGCGACAAATGCTTTGCTGGAACGTAAGGGCGATCGTACTATTCTGCTAATTACTAAGGGTTTCGGGGATGCGCTGAGAATTGGCTATCAAAATCGCCCGAATATTTTTGCCCGCCACATTGTGCTGCCGGAGATGTTGTACGATCGCGTGATTGAGGTTGCAGAACGTTACAGCGCCCGAGGTGAAGAGTTAACTGCTGTCAATCCTGAGTTTATCCCGTGTTTGCAGCAAGCTTACGATGACGGAATTCGCAGTTGTGCGATCGTGTTTATGCACGGCTACCGCTACTCGGAACACGAAAAACAAGTTGCTCGAATAGCCAGAGAAATTGGTTTTACTCAAATATCAGTATCTCACGAAGTCAGCCCGCTGATGAAATTAGTTTCCCGGGGAGATACTGCGGTTGTCGATGCTTATTTATCTCCGATTTTACGCCGATATGTCGAACAAGTAACCTGTGAGTTAATTGATGTAGATCCTGGGAATGAAGAATTATCAATGCCCAATTCCCAATGCCCAATTCCCAATGCCCAATTCCCTAAATTAATGTTTATGCAGTCAAATGGCGGCTTAGTTGATGCCGCCCAATTTCAAGGAAAAAACAGTATTTTATCCGGCCCGGCTGGGGGAATTGTCGGTGCAGTTCAAACGAGTAAAAAGGCTGGTTTCGATAAAATCATTACCTTTGATATGGGCGGAACTTCGACAGATGTCGCTCATTTTAACGGCGAATACGAACGCGAATTCGAGACGGAAATTGCTGGGGTGAGATTGCGATCGCCCGTGATGGCAATTCACACTGTAGCAGCCGGTGGCGGTTCGATCGTGTTTTTTGACGGTGCGCGCTACCGTGTCGGGCCGGAGTCTGCGGGCGCTAATCCAGGCCCTGCTTGCTATCGGAAGGGCGGCCCTTTGACGGTGACTGATTGTAATGTGATGTTGGGCAAAATTCAACCGGATTTTTTCCCGAGGGTGTTTGGATTGACGGGAGATTTGCCGATCGCGCCTGACGTAGTTAAGCAAAAATTTGCGCAGTTAGCGGGGGAAATTGGGGGCGAGAGGACACCGGAACAGGTGGCGGAGGGTTTTTTGGCGATCGCGGTGGAAAAGATGGCTAATGCGGTGAAAAAAATCTCGCTTCAGCGCGGTTACGATGTTTCCGAGTATACGTTGTGCTGTTTCGGGGGTGCGGGCGGCCAACACGCTTGTGCGATCGCCGATAGTTTGGGCATGAAACGGGTGTTTATTCATCCCTACGCGGGGGTATTATCCGCCTACGGTATGGGTTTGGCTGATGTGCGGGCTATGCGCGAAAGGGCGATCGAGCAATTATTAACTGCTGAATTATTGTCTCAGTTAAGTCAGATTTTAGTTGAGTTGGAAGCTGAGGGAAAGGGGGAATTGAACCGCAGAGGCGCAGAGGGCGCAGAGGAAGAGGAAACAGAGATTCAAGTTATTCGGAAGCTGCATCTTAAATATGAGGGAAGCGATTCGGTTTTGATGGTGAATTTTACTGGGAGTGTTGAGGAGATGCAGGCTGATTTTGAAGCAGCACACCGACAGCGCTACAGTTTTATTATGCCGGAAAAATCGCTAATTGTCGAAGCGGTTTCGGTGGAAGTTGTAGAGACAATGAATGTACTGGATAATTCTACAACTTCCCCATCTTGTGGCACAGGCAAGATGCCCGTGCCCCCAATTTCCACCGTACAAATGTATCTTGCTGGGGGCTGGCGGGAAACGCCTGTTTATGAGAGAGACGATTTGCGATCGGGCGATTGCATTACGGGCCCGGCGATGATTGTCGAAGCAACTGGAACTAATATCATAGAACCTGGTTGGGAAGGCGCAATTACCGAAAACAATGACTTAATTTTGAACCGCAAATCCGCGCCGATGAATGCAGTTAACACTTATTCGTCTGCGGTTAAATCAGATCCTGTTTTGCTAGAAATTTTTAATAACTTGTTTCGCGCGATCGCCGAACAAATGGGCGTGACTTTACAAAATACAAGTTCCTCAGTCAACATCAAAGAGCGCCTGGACTTTTCTTGTGCAATCTTCGATGCAAACGGGCAATTAGTTGCCAATGCGCCGCACATTCCCGTGCATCTCGGTTCCATGAGCGAAAGTGTTGCAGCTTTAATCTTAGCACAAGCTCATCAAATTAAACCTGGCGATGTTTATGTTTCTAACAATCCCTACAATGGCGGCACGCACTTACCAGATATCACTGTAATTACTCCAGTATTTAATTCTGATTCCTCGCTTCCTTTATTTTATGTGGCGTCGCGGGGACACCACGCCGACATCGGCGGTATCACTCCCGGTTCCATGCCTCCCAACAGTAAAATTGTAACTGAAGAAGGCGTATTATTTGACAATTTTCAGTTAGTCAGGGAAGGCAAATTTCGAGAACAAGAATTACTACAACTTCTGACAGCCGGGAATTTTCCGGTTCGCAATGCCGCCCAAAATATTGCCGATTTGCAAGCTCAAATTGCCGCCAACAATCGCGGTTTAGCAGAACTTGTCAAGATGGTAGAACATTACGGCTTGGAAACAGTACAAGCTTATATGGGTTTTGTGCAAGATAATGCTGAAGAATCTGTGCGCCGAGTAATTGAGGTTTTGAGTGATGGCGAATTTACTTATCCGATGGATAGCGGCGGAGAAATCAAGGTAGCTATTACAATTAATAAGTCGGCGCGCAGTGCAAAAATTGATTTCACTGGCACTTCTTCCCAACAATTCAACAATTTTAATGCTCCCGCTGCGGTGTGTAAGGCGGCTGTGTTGTATGTTTTCCGCACTTTGGTAGATGACGATATCCCTCTGAATGCGGGCTGTTTGAAGCCTCTGGAAATCATCAATCCCGCTGGCTGTATGCTGAATCCGCGCTATCCGGCGGCGGTGGTGGCGGGAAATGTGGAGACATCGCAGAATATTACGGATGCTTTGTATTGTGCGCTGGGTGCGATCGCAGCTTCTCAGGGCACCATGAATAATTTCACATTTGGCGATCGACGCTATCAATATTATGAAACAATTTGCGGCGGTTCGGGTGCTGGTGCAAATTTCGACGGCACAGATGCAGTGCAAACTCACATGACTAATTCGCGTTTAACCGATCCAGAGGTGTTGGAATGGCGGTTTCCGGTGTTGTTAGAAAGTTTTGCAATCCGGGCTAATAGCGGGGGAAATGGATATCATCGCGGCGGTAATGGAGTGGTGCGGCGAGTGCGGTTTCTGGAAGCGATGACGGCGGGAATTCTCTCCGGGCGGCGGGTGGTTTCTCCCTGCGGTTTGCAAGGAGGTGAAGCGGGGAAAGTTGGGCGAAATTATGTTGAAAGATTTGATGGAAATGTGGAGGAA